>JBBRMY010000021.1:0-25557 GCA_038230595.1 Ignavibacteria bacterium | reverse complement strand
CATCTTTTTGAGAAGTATCTAATCCCATCAGAGATTACAAATCAAGAATAACTAAGTATAAAATCAAAAAGCCATTTGCTGAAATTAGTAAATGGCTTTTTGGATTAAAAATTATTAATGAAAAAGTTTACTTAGGAGTTTCTACAGGATCTTTTTTTGTATCGGTCTCATTATTGATCTGCAATGGAGTTGTTTCCTTTTTACTATCACCATCGTCAGATTTATCTTTTTGTTCTTCTTTTATTAACGGCTTTGTTTCCTCAGGAGGATTGCTCGTTCTATTAATAACATTACCAAGGGAATCAGTTACAACAACGGATGTATCCGATTGAACCTGAGTTTTTAAATTCTTGATCGCTGTATCCAATGGCAGCTTCATAGTTGAATCAGATTGAATCTTATTTACAGGTATCTGGTCAAGCTTTGGATTTACTACTAATGTAAATTCTGACGATGGATATTTCTGCTTTAGCAGCCTGTACATTACAATTGCGCTATCCCTGTTCTTGAGATTGTTCTCATAGATCCATCCCTTTGTATATAATATTTTTGGACTAATTGCGCTTTCAGGGTATTTTGAATTTAGATCAGTTAATAACATTAAAGCTTCATCGTTTCTTCCATCTAAAAATGACTTTTCAGCTGCTTTGTAAAGCTCTTTAACTGTTTCCTCTTCTACTTCCTGAGTCTTAAATCCTAATGACTTTCTTGATTCATTTGCAAAAACTGTATTCGGATAAGTCTGAATTATTTTTTGAAAAAGCTCATTTGCCTTTCCGGACTCATTATTATTTAAATAAATGGTTGCAAGAGCATACATTGCTTTTGAATTTCTTTCAGGCTCATTATATCTTTCAATAATAGTATTCAGATAATATTCGGCTGAGTCTACTTGCTTAAGGTCATAAAGGAAAAGCTCAGCAAGTTCATAATATGCATTATAACGCTTATCGTATAATGTTTTTGCAGAATCAACTTTTATAGGAATATTAATTTTTGAAGTGTCATTTTTTAATAGTTTTGGATCTAGTTGTGTAGTATCAGTTTTGTTTAGCTGATCAAACTCTGTCGGTCTGAAATTTTTATTTATTGTATCTTTTGGAATAAAATTGTTGTTGTTGTTCGAATCGATCTTAAAAAGATTTTCAGAACCGGGAGGAAGCTTATTAATAATGCTGTCTCTCAGAAAGGAAAATTCTTTGCTGCTAATACCGGAGCCTTTGCCCCCTCTTTCTTTTGGATCTCCTAAATTAGGATCTGTTTTGTTAGTTTTAGTATCAATTCCCTTCTCTTTATTTCTTTTTGTTCTGTATCTTTCCAGATTAACATCCTCTGCAGGAATTTCAATTTTCTGCTTGTCATTTATTGTTGCAAGAAGTGCATAATAACGTTCAAATGATTCTGCTTTCTTTAAAGCTTCATCATTAAAATCTCCCTGTCCATTCTCTGTAGTAGCTTTTTTATAAAAAATTGCAGCGCTCAGATAATTATTTTTATCCTGTTCATAATATTTACCCAGATAATAATAAGCATCTGCCGAAGCAATACTTCCCGGGTAATCAATTATAACATCATAATATGCATGAATAGCATCAGAGAATTTACCCTGATAAAAATAAGTATTAGCTACTTCAAGGTCTACAAGCTGCCTGTAATCCGGAGATTCTCTGTATTTTTTTCTAAGGCTTGCAAGCTCGTCTAAACTTTCAGGATACCTCTTAAGATAGTTAAGTCCTTTTGCATTATTAAGTCGGGCATAAAAAGTCTGGTCATAGTCAGAAGTGTAATTATCTACATTTGAAAATTCCACTGCAGCTTTAACCGGATCAATTATGGAATACATTTTTGCAAGTATGAATTGCTTTATTGCTTTGCTTTCCTTGTTATTTGAGACTTCTATGGAGGATCTGAAATAACCAATTGCCTGATTATAATTTTTCTTTGAGTATTCATTTATACCAAGCTGCTGCGCTGCTTCGGATCTTATCTCTTTATCTTTTGCTGAAACCAGAATATTCTTTAAAATTTTTTCACCCTCATCGATCTTGCCAAGCTTAAGCTTTGTCATACCCAGATAAAGAATTGCTTCGTCATACAGGCGGCTTGATTGAAGATTTGAAAGGAATTCATTCAGCTGTCTTTCAGCTTTTATGTAATCTGCAAGGAAATAATAAGTTTTACCTACAAGCAGAACAGCATCATCAAGAAATTTTGAATTCTTATGCAGCTGTATTACTTTTGAAGCTCTTTGAATAACTTTATCAAATTTATCACTCAGATCTTTTGACAGAACAGGAGTGATATTAAGCGAATCCAGTCTTTTATTGTAGGTAGCAATAGTTGTAGTCCTGTAAATGCTCAGGGCATCATTGAAATCTTCAGAGGCTAAATAATAACTATTAAAGTAGGTGGCAAAATTTTCAGATCTGTTCCCCATAAACATGAAGCTCACAAAGTCCTGATATGTAGGGTCAAGAGAAACATTATAATCCGGATCAGGCTCTACCTCAAAAGATGTATCTGAAATATTTCTGGAAATTGTTCGGTGAGTGGAATAATTACATGCACTGTAAAATGCACCTGATAAGATCAGCAATATAAGCGATCCTATAACTTTAGTTCTTTTCAATTTATGCTTTATTTTTTAATAATTTTTTATCATTCTGAAACTTCAGAGTGTAAAAATCTTATCATAATATTCGTTATTATATGTTATACTATATATAACCAAAATTATTTTTAAAAAAGTCTATTATCTAATCCAAATTCCATGCTTAGTCCAAACTAGGTTGAAAATTTAAGTCCTTTTTAATCAGTTAGTTAAAACATTCATCCTATTACATTGAATATCTTTAATTCTAAAATTATATTTCTATTTATAACACAATTTTTAATTTATTTTGTAAATGCCCACAAAAGAAGAAAAAGATCTTAAATTCTCTGAACATGAAAATGGCAGCAGCAACGGAACTGATGAGCTTATTTTTGAAGATAAATCTGCAAAAAGTAATGTCCTCCAGGACCTGAGTAAGCTTCCCGATGAGTTACCCGTACTACCTTTAAAAGACATGGTTGTTTATCCTTATATGATATTCCCTATCCTTGCAGGAAGAGAATCGACTATTAAAGCTATAAACAAATCTATAGAAACGGATAAATATATTCTACTTGTAACACAGGTAGATGAAAAAATAGAAGAGCCTACATATGAAAATCTGAACAGCACAGGAACAGTTGCAAAGATACTTCAGGTTCTTAGGCTTCCGAACGGCTTAATAAAAGTATTAGTTGATGGAATAGCTGCTGCAAAGATAAAGAAATATCATAACAAGGAATACATCACTGCCGAAGTTTCTATTAAGATGAATGTTTATAAGGATGATGTTGAGCTTAAAGCATATGTCAGAAAAGCCAGCAAGCTTTTTACCGAATATATTAATAACAACAAGAGCATTCCACAGGAGTCGCTTGTTGCCTATGAAAATATCAAAGAAGCTGACAGAAAATTCTATTACATTGCTTCAACATTAAATATTGAAACTGAAAGAAAGCAGTCTCTTCTTGAAATAGAGGATATTCATAAGCAGTTTGAAGAGATACTATATCTTATGACATCAGAGCTTGAGATAATGAATGTTGAAAAAGATATCGACAGCAAGATATTTCAGACAATGCAGAAAAACCAAAGAAAGTTTATTGTTCAGGAACAAATCAGGATCCTGCAGGAAGAATTAGGGGACGGATATGAAACCGATCCTGATCTTGTAAAGCTTCGTGATCAGATCGAAAATGTCGGCATGCCGGAACAGGTAAAAGAAAAAGCAATGGAAGAGTTTAGTAAGCTGAAGAAAACTCCTCCTATGTCACCAGACTTTTCAGTTCTGAGAAATTATCTCGACTGGATGGTAAATGTTCCATGGTCAGCACAAACAGATGACAACTTTGATCTGGATAATGCAAAGAAAATTTTAGACAATGACCATTATGGTTTAGATAAGCCTAAGGACAGGATTATTGAACTTATGGCAGTATTGAAATTATTAAAGCAAAAAAATATTATTAAACCTCCGAAAGGGCAGATACTTTGCTTTGTAGGTCCTCCCGGAGTTGGAAAAACTTCACTTGGAAAATCAATTGCAAAGGCACTTGACAGAAAATTTACAAGAATTTCTGTTGGAGGTGTAAGAGATGAATCAGAGATCAGAGGTCACCGAAGAACATATATCGGCTCTATGCCGGGAAAAATAATTACTGCTATGAGAAAAGCAGGAACTTCGAATCCTGTAATTCTTATAGATGAGATAGATAAAATGAGCAGTGATTTCCGCGGGGATCCTGCAAGTGCTATGCTGGAGGTTCTGGATCCGGAACAAAATTATGCATTCAATGATCACTATCTTGATGTTGATTATGATCTTTCTCGAGTGCTGTTTATAACAACTGCAAATGTTCAATATAATATTCCTCTTCCCCTTCAGGACAGAATGGAAATTATTGAAATGAGGAGTTATCTGGATTTTGAAAAACTGCAAATTGCAAAACGTCACATAATACCGAAAGAAGTTGTTGAGCACGGTCTGGATGAAAATTCAGTTGTATTCTCAGATGAAATGATACTTAAAATTATTAATGAGTATACACGAGAAGCCGGAGTAAGAAATCTGGAAAGAGAACTTTCAACTGTTATTAGAAAGGTTGTAAAGGAAGTTGTCTTAAGAAAGGTTTCAAAAAAGAAAGAGCCTGTTGTAAAGGTTGATGAAGAAATGATCCATAAGGCTTTAGGCGTTCCGCGTTATAAAAAGAAGACAGCAGAAAAAATTAAGAGCAAAGTTGGCTCAATTGTCGGGCTTGCATGGACTTCTGTCGGCGGAGATGTACTTCATGTTGACGTTTCAATAATGAAAGGCGCATCAAAGCTTACACTTACCGGTCAGCTTGGTGATGTAATGAAAGAATCTGCATTTGCCGGTTATTCATTCATTAAAGCAAATGCGAAAAAATTCAAAATACCTGAAAATTATTTTAAAGATAAAGAGATACATATCCATCTTCCTGAAGGGGCAATTCCGAAAGACGGACCCTCTGCAGGTATAACTATGATCATGGCAATGCTTTCTGCTATTACAAAAACTCCTGCAAAGACAGATACAGCTATGACAGGTGAAATTACTTTACGCGGCAGCGTTTTGCCAATCGGTGGATTGAATGAAAAACTTCTTGCAGCAGTAAGGAATGGAATTAAAACCGTTCTTATACCTAAAGATAATGAAAAAGATCTTTCCGAGATCGTACCTGAAATAACAGAAAATCTAACGATAATTCCTGTAGAAAATGTTTTTGATGCTTTAAAATATGTTTTCGGAATTGAAAAAATTGCTTACAAAAAATAATGTCCGATACTGAATATCAGGTCTCCGCAAGAAAATACCGTCCTCAAAGATTTGATGAAGTAACTTCACAGGCTTTTGTTACTCAAACTCTTAAGAATGCGATAAAAAATAATAAGACTGCTCATTCATATTTATTAAGCGGTCCGCGTGGTACAGGCAAAACTACTATTGCAAGAATATTTGCAAAGGCAATGAACTGTCCAAACCAAAAAGACGGAGAACCCTGCAACATCTGCGATACCTGCATTGAAATTACCAACTCTGTTCATCCTGACGTATTTGAACTTGATGCTGCCTCTAACCGAGGAATTGATGACGTAAGAGCAGTACAGGATGCTGCCCGCTTCGAGCCCATGAAGGGAAAGAAAAAATTCTTCATAGTTGACGAGGTGCATATGCTTACAACACAGGCATTTAATGCCCTGCTGAAAATACTTGAAGAACCTCCGCCATATTTAATTTTTGTATTAGCTACGACGAATCCTGAAAAAATTCCGCAGACGATCTTAAGCCGATGCCAGAGATTTATTTTAAAGCGATTTAAGTCAGATGAAATAATCGGCAAGCTTCAGGAAATTGCAAAAGATAAAAAAGTTAAGATAGACCAGGAATCATTATTTCTTATTGCAAAATTAGGTGACGGAGCATTAAGAGATGCTCTTGGTGTTTTTGATTTTGTGGTTTCTTATTTTGGTGAGAAAGTTATTTACAAAGAGCTTAAGGAATTCCTTAACATTCCCGATAAGGAAATGTATTTCGGGATAACCGATATTATAAAAGCAGGAGATACAAACAAACTTCTTACAACAATAAATGAGATCACTGAGTCAGGAATTGACCTGCAGGTTTTCTTCAATGGAATGATGGAACATCTCAGAGATATGCTTGTTGTAGCCTCAACAAAAAATTCTGACCTCATTAATGAGTCTGATGTTATAAAAAAAATGTACCTGGATAAGGTAAATGATTTTTCAGAATCACAGATCATCCGGATGTTCAAGATAATTATGGAAGCCGAAAGCAGATTCAAGTTCACTTCCGGTCAAAAGATAATGATGGAATCGCTTTTAGTTGAGCTATGCAGAGTGAACAAAGAAGTTATAGATATTACTTCATTACTTTCACAGCTGGACATATTAAAGCAGAACGGAACATTAAGCGAAAGCCCTGTTACCAGAGAATCCGGATCGAGAATAATTGAAGAAGTGAAGCTTGTAAAAAAAACAGGCTTATCACGTGACAGTGAGCTGGTTAAGCAGATCAAAGAAATGTTTGATGCAGCGGAATATGATCCTGAAGACCATGTCGGATAAAATTTAATTCATGCGTAAAGACAGAGCTGAATCCCCGGGAATTTATTTATCGTTAACAACCTTCTAAAAGTAGTAGCAATAACCGAAACATTAATATTTTTATGAAAGAAAAAAAATATTATTCTATAAAAAAGAATTTTCTTGCAATAGAAGAAGAGTATTCAAATTATACAAGCTCACAAATAGTAATTCTCCCTGTACCATATGAAGCAACAACTTCATACGGGAAAGGAACCGCTAAAGGTCCTGCCGGTATTTTAAAAGCTTCCCATTACGTAGAATTTTTTGATGAAGAGATGAACAAAGAGCTTTGCTTTGAAAAAGGTATATGCTCTTTAAAGGCTCTTAATATGGAGAAGAAAAAGGGAGCCGGTGCGCTTGAATATATTTATGAAAATGTTGCTGAGCTTATTAATGATAAAAAATTTGTGATCACACTTGGAGGCGAACATACAATTTCAACGGCACCTATAAAGGCTCATTTTGACAACTACAAAGATCTTTCGATACTTCATTTCGATGCTCATTCAGACTTAAGGGAAGATTACGAAGGGACCAAATTCTCTCATGCCTGCTTTGCGAAAAGAGTTGCCGAATTTGCATCTGACATTACACAGGTCGGGATCCGTGCACAGTGTAAGGAAGAATATAATTTTATTATCGAGAGTGGTATTAAAACTTTCTATGCGTATCAGATCAGGAATGGATCTTTTGGAGCTGACTGGCAGACAAAAGTAATAGATACTCTGAAAGAAAATGTTTACATAACATTCGATGTAGATTATTTTGATCCTTCTATTATGTCATCAACAGGAACTCCCGAGCCAAACGGATTATACTGGGCAGAAACAATGAAGCTGCTAAAGCAGCTTGGTGAAACAAAGAATGTAGTGGGGTTTGATGTGGTTGAACTATCACCCCGAAAAGATTTTCCATATCCTGATTTTCTAACAGCAAAGCTAATTTATAAAATGATGAATTATTTTGTCAAATAATATTAACCGTGGCAAAGAAGATTTTTAATAAAACGACATCAAAGAAAACTGAAACAGAAGAAAAATCCTTAAAAGTAAGTGCAAAGGATGTTTTCATAAATGAGCTCAGAGTAGATCCTCAGTTCCCTGCTAAGAAAAAGTTCGCTTCTCATATAGTTAAAAAGTTAAAAGAGCTTTATCCGACTCCAAAATGTCATCTTGATGTAAAGAACCCGTTCGAGCTGTTAGTATCTACTGTTTGGCTGCGCAGTTTAGGGATATTATGGTGAACAAGATAATGGTGCCGCTGTATAAAACTAAATATAAAACTCCGAAAGATATAGTTGATGATGGTCTGGAAAATTTAAAGCAGAATCTTAAGGGAGTAAACTTTTATAATAACAAGTCTGCTAATGTTTACGGTATCTGCAAGGAGCTTGTTGAAAAATATAAAGGCAAAGTACCGGGGACTATGGAAGAACTGGTTGAATTACCCGGAGTTGGCAGAAAATCTGCGAGCGTAGTGCTTGGCAATTTTTTCGGCATAGAGGATGTGATAATTGTTGATACTCATTTAAAGAGAGTTTCACAAAGGCTTGGTCTTGTTGAAAGTGATGACCCAGCTAAAATTGAGATCGAGCTAGATGAACTTATATCAAAAAATGAACAATTTCATTTTTCAATGAGGATCGGTGAGCACGGAAGGCAAACATGTCATGCAAGAAACCCTGATCACGAGAATTGTGTTTTTAAAAAAGAATGTCCTTATTATAAATCCATACACTAAAATTAAATGCTTCCTGATCTTTCAAAAATAGAGCTTATACTCATGGATATGGATGGCTGTCTGACCACCGGCCATATAGTATATTCCAGTACAGGTGAAGATATAAAAATGTTCCACACTCATGATGGCTTCGGCTTAACACGAGGATGCAAGCTGGGAATGAAATTCGCAGTAATAAGCGGAATGGGTTCACCGGTTAATAAACGAAGAGTTGACAGATTGGGAATTCATCATCTGTATGAGCATATTGATGACAAGCTTTTACCTGCTGAAGACTTAAGAATAATGTATGATTATGAGTATGAAAATCTTGCGTATATAGGCGATGATGAGTTTGATATTCCACTGCTAAAAAGGGTGGGATTCTCTGCCTGCCCGGCAAATTCTATGGATGAAGTTAAAAAAAATGTTGATTATATTTGCAAGCGAAATGGCGGCGAAGGGGCAATAAGGGAAATGATAGATATGATATTGAAAGCAAAAGGATTGCTATAAAAAAAGGAATTATTAATAAATTTTTTTGATATTTTATGAACTTCATTATTTTTGAGGACGAGTTTTTCAAAGATCTGTACCCGCTTAATATTTTAAGATCAAATCATTTTCTTAAATGCGGTGCTCTGACATTAACCGAGAAGATCAAAGCAAGATTTCCTGAAAATTCAGAAGCATCGATCATTTGCCGTGAAGATCTTTTTGAACTGATGAAAAAAAACTCTTCTTCAGCAGAAGCTAAACACGACGCAGCTGCAAATGAAGAGACAATTTATATCAACAGCTCGGTAATATTCAGTGATGATATTCTTGAGACATTAGTCCATGATATTCCCGCAGGAAGCTATTTATTATCTGAAGGAAAAGTTATAATTGCAAAATTAGATTCTGAGCATCCTGCTCATTCAAAAGGTATCCTAAAAGAGAAGTCTTTCAAAAAGGCTGGTCTAAAAAAGATAGATGATAAAAATTATGATATCTCCGGCAGAATAAAAATTATTAATCATCCGTGGGACTTAATAAAATTCCTATCGGAAGAGCTTCCGCAAGATCTGGATCTGATCATTAAAAACAATAATATTGTAACGCTTCCCAGAAATAACGGAGTATTTTTCAACAAAAGACTTCCTGAATTTTTTGCAGCGGATATGACGAACGGAAAAATTGTCATAGAGGAAAATGCAGTGATCGAACCTTACGTATTTATAAAAGGTCCCTGCTATATTGGAAAAGACACTCTTATTAAGTCCGGTACTAAAATATATGGACCCGCAGTGATCGGTAACGGGAGTAAGGTTGCCGGAGAAATTTCCGGTTCAATATTTCATGCGTTTGTTAACAAGCAGCACGATGGTTTTGTTGGTAATTCTTATATTTCAGAATTTGCAAATCTCGGAGCAGATACAGTTACCAGCAATTTGAAGAATAATTATTCCAAAGTAAGAGTGAATCATTACGGAAAAGAATTTGATACCGATATGCAATATCTGGGAAGTATAATCGGAGATCATACTAAAGCAGGAATAAATACAATGTTCAATACCGGAACTATTGCAGGGATCTTCTCAAACATTGCAGGCGGAGGATTTCCGGAAAAATTTATTAAGGATTTTTCATGGGTAATTTCAGGCAAAAAAACTCAGAAGTATAAATTGGAAGAAGCGTTGAAAACTGCAAGTATAGTATTTTCCAGAAGACAAATTGAGCTGACTAAGGAATATGAAAGTTTAGTAAAAAGCTCTTATAAAGCATTAACCTAATAGTATTCCGCATTATCAAAAAACACTTTAGTAAAATTTATTTATAATTTATTTTTATTTATGTGCGGACGTTTTGAAAATATGCTCTCTAAAGAGCAGCTGATGGAATACTTTAAAGCAAAATTTGCAATTGATGTTGTAGATTTCACCGGAGGAAGATCAGTTAAGCAAAAAAATATTTGCCCGACAGATGATATACTTGTTGTAACACACTCCGATGATCAATATAAGATAGAAGTCATGAAATGGGGCTTTACTCTAACTTACGGACCAATGTTTAATTCACGGATTGAAGAGATCATGTCAGGAAAAACTTCAAATTACTGGCAACCATTAGTTTCTAACAATCCCTGCCTGATACCTATGACAAGCTATTATGAATGGAAGGATATGAATGAGACGATCGAAGTAATATCACCGAAGACCGGAAAAAAATCAAAAAAGAAAGTTAAGCAGCCATATACTTTTAAAACTGACGAGGAAGTAATTTTCACAGCAGGATATTTCAGAACCGAAAAGATAATGCTGAGAAGCGAAGCAGATGAAAATGAAAAATCAGCATTGATCAAATGCTGCACAATGATAACAACAACAGGCAATGAAGTTACAAGACCTGTCCATCCTAAAGACCGCATGCCGGTTATACTTTCAAAAAAATTGCCGGTAGAATATTTAAACGCTGATCTGGAAACGCGATTCAATCTTTCAAGATCGTATGCTTCAGATCTTATGACAGCAGTTCCCTGCGAGTTATAATTTTTTTCAATTAACTAAATTTTCTGACAATGAGTGAATCCACAGGTTATGTAGATGAGTACATTTCAAAAGCTCAGGATTTTGCAAAGCCGGTTCTAAAGCATATCAGAAAGCTTGTTCTTGAAACTGTTCCCGGAGTTGAAGAAGTAAAGAAGTGGAGCTTTCCGCATTTTGATTATAAAGGAAGCACTCTTTGCTCTATGGCTTCTTTCAAGGAGCATTGCGCTTTCGGTTTCTGGAAAGCATCATTAATGAAAGATCCTCATAAGCTGATGAACGGAAAGGATGCAATGGGTCATTTTGGAAGGATCACAAGACTTAAAGATCTCCCATCTGATAAAATAATGAAGGAATACATAAAGGAAGCTGCAAAGCTGAACGAAAATGGAGTCAAAGTTGTAAAACCCAAAAAAGCGGCAAAGGAAGAGTTAGAATCACCGGACTACTTTAAAAAAGCTTTGTCAAAGAATAAAATAGCTATGAAAAACTTCGAATCTTTCAGTCCATCCGCAAAAAGGGATTACATAGAGTGGCTTGTTGAAGCAAAAACAGAAGCAACACGTGATAAAAGGATGGAAACAGCTTTAGAATGGATAACTGAAGGGAAAAAGAGGCATTGGAAATACCAGAATTGTTAAATGTATTAATATGGAACAATTATGAGGTTTTTATTCTTAAACTGCAAAAAGGTTTTCAACATTAAACTTACAATTCTATGAAAACTACCGGAATATTTCTAACCATTATCTCCATAATATTAGTTATTTACGCTGTTTCTATCGATACATCAACACTTCATGCAGTTCAGGTTAACAAAGAACCGGCACAACTTGAAAGCCGGCAGAGAAATCTAACAATTACCGGAAGTGTGGGTTTAGCTTTAGGAATCGTAATGACCATCATTGGTTATGCCAAAGCAAGACATCCCCGCAAGAACATTGACGAATAAAAATATTTTTACACTTTTCAGCCTTTTCGGATACTCTTCAGTATTTTGAAACGAATATACATTGACTTTTTTTGACATTATCAGTAACTTATTCATTGTATAAAAATCGAAGTAAAAAGATACCGCTACAATGAGAGATGCAATAAAAAGATCAATTAGAACTACAAAATATGCTACTAAGGGTGAAAATCCTGAGAATTGGTATGTAGTTGACGCTACAGATAAGGTGCTTGGCCGCCTGTCTTCAGAGATAGCAAAAAGAGTAAGAGGTAAAGCAAGTCCAATGTATACTCCGAACGCAGATATGGGTGACAATGTAATTGTTATCAATGCTGAAAAAGTAAGAGTAACGGGAAAGAGAGCTGATCAGAAAGATTACAAACATCACTCTTTGTATCCGGGTGGACAGAAGATAGTTTCTTACAAGGAAATGCTTGCAAAGCATCCTGAAAGAATTATTGAAAAAGCTGTCAGAAGAATGCTTCCTAAGACAAGCCTTGGCGATAAAATAATACACAAATTGAAAGTTTATGCCGGATCAGAGCATCCGCATGCTGCACAGAATCCAAAAGCACTTAGCTTTAAAATTTAATTATATCATTTTAAATATTCATCCATATAAATGGCCGATAAAGATAAATTAGTAATTGGCAGAAGAAAAACTTCTACTGCAAGAGTCAGCCTGAAACCGGGTAACGGAACAATAACGATTAACGGTGTTGACGGTAAAACATATTTCAAGACTCCAAACGGATTCGAAGAAATTAATCTTCCATTCAGAAAGACCAATACAGTTGGAGCCTATGATGTGAAGGCAAATGTTAAAGGCGGCGGATTCACAGGACAGATCGGTGCGATCAGACTTGCTATTTCCAGAGCACTTTTAGGTGTTGATGAAGAGTTCAGAAAGCTAATGAAAGAAGATTCATTACTAACAAGAGATCCAAGAGCTGTTGAAAGAAAAAAATACGGACAGCCAAAGGCGAGAAAGAAATTCCAATTCTCAAAGCGTTAATACGTTTACGATATACTAAAGTTTTTTTAAAATTAAATAATCATATTTCCCGATCCTGCTTCACCCGTGTCTTTTAATATTTGAAAGATGTGAAACCAGGAAGTGACGGAAATAGCAGAATAACAAAAGCCTCAGTTACACCTTACGATCTGTTTTCACTTCTCTGATCAGCTGATCAGAAATCACCGAAAATCTTTCAAGGTTACTCCGGCTTTTGCTTAAATGCAAAAGGAAAAATCAAAAATGGCAAAAGTACAGATTGAAGACCTATTACTTGCAGGATCGCATTTTGGTCACCTGACAAGAAGATGGGATCCGAAGATGAGAAAATACATCTTCATGGAAAGAAACGGCATTCATATTATTGATCTTAAGAAAACTTTAGGTCTTCTTGAAGATGCAACGAATGCAGTTACAAAGATAACTTCAGAAGGAAAGAAATTTCTTTTTGTTGGAACAAAGAAGCAGGCAAAGGCGATCATAAAAGAGCAGGCAGAAAGATGCGATTCTTTCTATGTTTCTGAAAGATGGCTTGGCGGTATGTTAACGAATTTCAATACTATCAGAAAAAGCATTAAGAAGCTTACCAACATTCATAAAATGGAAGCTGATGGTACGATCGATAATTATGTTAAGAAGGAAAGACTTGTTCTCTCAAGAGAAAAAGAAAAACTTGAAAAAGTACTGAACGGAATCATCAACATGACTAAGATCCCGGGAGCAATTTTCCTTGTTGACGTAAAGAAAGAGCATATTGCAATTCAGGAAGCACAAAAACTGAACATTCCTATCTTTGCGATTGTTGATACTAACTGTAATCCTGATGTTGTAAGCTTCCCTATCCCTGCAAATGATGATGCTGTTAAATCAATTGAGATAATCACAAAGGCAATTGCTGATGCGATCATCGAAGGAAACAATGTTTCAAAGGTTAAGGCAGAAGATGAATCAGAAGAAATGAAAGAAAAAATGGAAGCTAAATAAGCTTAAGTAAATATTTTACACCTCTTTCCGGATCTCATGATCAGGGAAGTTAAAGATATAAAGGAAAAAAATTAATAATGGAAATAACATTAGATCTTATAAAAGAATTAAGACATAAAACCGGAGCCGGGATTGCAGACTGCAAAAAAGCACTGGTTGAAAACGACGGTGATATTCAAAAAGCTGTAGAGTACCTGAGAAAAAAAGGCGCTGCAACAGCTTTAAAGAGAGCTGACAAAGTAACTAATGAAGGCGCAGTAAAATCAAAAATAAGTGACGACAGGAAATACGGAGTTATGATCGAGCTTACCTGCGAAACTGATTTCGTTTCAAGAGGAAATGAATTTCAAACTTTATCAGACCGAGTTGCAGAGGCTGCATTTAATGCAAAGTCGAATGATGTTGAAAAAGTTATGGGCACTCAGACTTCAAATAACTTAACTGTTAAAGAAGATATTGACTCAGTAGTTTCTTCTATAGCTGAAAAAGTTGAGCTTAGAAGAGTTGCAACAATGGAATGTCCTGATGGCTTTATCTGTGAATACATTCACTTCGGAAGCAAGCTTGGATCCTTAGTTGCTATAAAAGGAAAGCTTACTCCTGATTCAGAAGCACTTGGAAAGAGTATTGCAATGCAGGTTGTTGCAATGAGTCCTATGGCAATTGACAGAAAAGGAATTTCAGATGAAGTAATGGCTAAAGAGAAAGATATTTATAATGAAGCTGCAAAGAATGAAGGAAAGAGCGCACAGATAGCTGAAAGAATAACTTTGAACAAAGTAGAGAAATTCTATCAGGATAACTGCTTAATTGAGCAGGAATCAATAAAGGAATCAGGACGATCTGTTCAGGAGCTTATGAATGACTATAAAAAGAAATCAGGTGATACACTTGAGGTTACCGATATGATCAGATTTCATATCGGAGGCTAAGAACTCTAAATCAAAAACCTGCTGTTTTTCAACAGCAGGTTTTTTTTTGCTTAATTTTTAGCTAATTAATTAGTAATATTAGTTTACAGGCATAAATCAAATAATCCAATTGCCACGACAAAACATAAAGTATAAAAGAATTTTACTAAAGCTCAGCGGAGAATCCCTGATGGGTGACCAAAGCTTCGGAATAGATTCAAAAGTTCTTGAGCATTTTGCAGACGAAGTTGCGAAGATTTACGACAAGGAAATTGAAATAGGTATAGTGATCGGCGGCGGAAATATTTACAGAGGACTTTCAGCAGCTCAACAGGGAGTTGACAGAGTTACCGGCGACCAGATGGGAATGCTTGCAACTGTTATAAATTCACTGGCTATACAGAACAGCCTGGAAAAGCGGGGTTTGTTTACAAGGGTACTTTCTGCAATAAAGATGGATGAAATAGCTGAACCTTTTATTCAAAGAAGAGCAGTAAGACATCTTGAAAAAAAGCGTATCGTGATTTTTTCAGCCGGAACGGGAAGCCCTTATTTTACTACAGATACTGCAGCTGCATTAAGAGCAATAGAAATAAATGCTGACGTAATTTTAAAGGGGACAAGGGTTGACGGAGTTTACGATTGTGATCCTGAAAAAAATGCTGATGCAAAGATGTTCAAAAATATTACATATCAGGACGCAATTGAAAAAGACCTGAAGGTTATGGATATGACTGCAATAACACTTTGCCGCGAGAACAAGCTTCCTATATTAGTTTTCAACATGAACGAAAAGGATAATCTAAAAAAAATAGTTTCCGGGAAAGAGCTCGGAACACTGATAAATTAATTTTGATTTAATATTATGGTTAAAGATATTTTAAACACCACTAAGGAAAAAATGGCAAAAGCTGTTGAGCATGCCAGAAATGAATTTATAAAAATAAGAACAGGCAAGGCAACGACTAATCTTTTAGACGGAGTAAGAGTTGATTATTACGGCACACCAACTCCGATAAGCCAGGTCGGAAATGTTTCAACTCCTGATTATCATACATTAACGATCCAGCCATGGGATAAATCAGTTATTCCGCTTATTGAAAAAGCTATTATGGCTGCAAACATGGGGTTGAATCCAACCAATGACGGTACGCTTATACGTGTTCCAATTCCACCTCTTAATGAAGAAAGAAGAAAGGAATATGTGAAGCTTGTTAAAAAGTTTGCAGAGGAAGCAAAAGTCGGAATAAGAAATTTAAGAAGAGATGCAATTGAGCATTTGAAAAAAACAGAGAAGGAAACTCACATTTCTGAGGATGAAAGAAAAACAGGTGAAGACGATGTGCAAAAGTTAACTGATACTGCTGCAAAAGAGATAGATGCGCTTGTAAGCATGAAAGAAAAAGAGATAATGGAAGTATAACATGCTTTCATTCTGGAATTTAATTTACAACGTATTCTTCATCAATTTTATATGGGTGTTTTTCAAGATATATTCCATATTTAATGATAAAGTAAGGCAGGGTTTTAAAGGCAGAGAGGACCTCTTCAGCAATCTGAAGAGGTCTTTGCTTTTATTGCCTCAGGGAAATAAAAATATACTCCTCCATTCATCTTCTTTAGGCGAATATCAGCAGGCACTTCCTTTTATGGAAGAGCTTTTACAAAAAAAGAAAAACGTAATCCTTTCCTTTTTTTCTCCATCAGGCTTTGAAAATGCAAAGGTATCAGGAAAAAATATTTTCAAAACTTATCTTCCTTTCGATACTAAAAGTAATGCCAGGAAATTCTTAGATATACTGAATCCTGAATATATTTTCTTCTTAAGATATGATCTGTGGTTTAATCTGATGCATGAAGCAAAAAAAAGAAATGTAAAGCTTGTTCTGGTTAATGCAAGATTTGATGAAAAAGATATTACGTGGAAGCTGCCACTTGCTTCATCATTTAAAAAGTCTATGTACGGAATGCTTGATATTGCATTTGCAATTGATGAATTGGATGAAAAATATTATTCAGATAAGCTTAAAAAGACTAGAATAATAAAAGTTGGTGACTCAAAATTTGAAAGAGTTTTTAAAGCCGCCAAAAATGTTAATAAGGATATTTTAATAGATAAAAAAATAATATCAGGCAAGAAAGTATTTGTAATGGGCAGCTCATGGAAAGATGACGAGGATGTTGTACTCCCGGTACTTGACAAATCTTTAGAATATAATGGAAAACTTTTAACATTTTTAGTCCCGCATGAGCCAAAGGAAACAAAGATAAAAGCAATTGAGGACAGGATAATAGATAAATATCCGGAGCTAAGAACGATACGATATAGCAGAATAAATGAGTATAAGGATGAGAATCTAATAATAGTTGATAAGATAGGTTTATTAATGAAGCTGTATGCATTAGCTGATATAAGCTATGTTGGCGGAGGATTTAGAACCGGGCTACATAATATACTTGAACCGGCTATCTATAACAGACCTGTTTTCTTTTCAAACAAAGTAAAGAATTCAGATGAAGACGAGATATTGATCTCTACAGGGTGCGGAATAATCGTTGAAGACACAAAGCAGTTCTACAGAAGATTCAGGGAGTTACTAGAGAATGATGAGCTGCGGATCTCTACAGGCAAAAAAGCCGAAACGGTTTTTAAAAATAATCTGGGAATTGCAAAGAAGATTATAAATATTCTGAAGATATGATGGAGACTTCTAATTTGAATTTATAATTCTCGCAGTATTGATACGATTCTACCCGCGGTTTTTCCATCCCATAGTTCAGGTATTGTCCCTTTTTTCCAATTTCCCTCAAAAAGATTTTTTAATTCTTTTTTTAACAGATCCATATTGTCTCCTACCATAACATTGGAACCGACAGTTACTGTTTCCGGTCGTTCAGTATTATTTCTCATAGTAATGCACGGAATTCCCATAACAGTAGTTTCTTCCTGAATTCCGCCTGAATCCGTTACAACTGCCTTCGCATTTTTTACCAGGTAATTAAATTCAAGATAGCTAAGAGGCTGTGTTAAAATTACCTGTGGATGCTCAAATTTAATTTGTTCAAGCGTAACTTTTGTTCGCGGATGCACCGGGAAAATTAAAGGAAGCTCCATACTATTGGAAACGATCTCATTTAATAAATTTTTCAGCTTTTCCGGATCATCAACATTGGACGGCCGGTGAAGAGTAATAACTATATATTTTCCATTTGATAAATTATTCTCATCAAACATTGAAGGCTTTTTAAACATCGCTTCATTTTTCAGCAAAGTGTCGATCATAATGTTGCCGACAAAATATATCTGATTTTCCGGAACTCCCGCTTTCCTTAAATTCGTGTTTGCAACTTCCGAAGTTGTGAAAAAATAATCCGTTATCGAATCAGTCACCATTCTGTTTATCTCTTCAGGCATTTCAAGATCAAATGACCGAATCCCTGCTTCGATATGAGCTACTTTAGTATTCAATTTTTTTGCAACAATAGAGCATGCCATGGTTGAAGTTACATCTCCGACCACAATAAGCAGATCTGAGGGATTTTCCATTAAATATTTTTCAAACCGTATCATTATATTGCCGGTCTGTTCAGCCTGAGTTCCTGAGCCTACTTCCAGATTAACATCTGGAGCAGGAATGCTGAGTTCTTTGAAAAACGTCTCACTTAACTTAGGATCGTAGTGCTGCCCGGTGTGAACCAGCTTATAGGTTAGTTCACTTCCCTCTTTTTGAACTCTCAGTATTTCATGTATCAGCGGCGCGATCTTCATGAAATTCGGACGCGCGCCGGCTATAATAGTTAGTTTCATTTAAATATTTTGGGAAGATTTTTATTGCACATAACTAATCGGGGAAACATATTCTTTTCCGTTATAATCTTTTATAGCAACATAATAAGTAAAGCCTTTTGACATCATATAATTATCTGTAACAGGTGAAGAATATTTTTTAGAATATTTGTTAAGATCAGATGTATAATTCAGTCTTAAAACTTTGTAATCCAAATCTATTCCAAATAGATAGTGAATACTTACTGTAGACATATCAAGCGGCAATTTTGAAGCTATATAAACTGAGACACTGTCATCTGAAAATTGTAAAGTGTTGCTGAAGATCGGTCCGAAATACATTGCTGCATCAAACGCATCCGGAATTCCCCACCCATATACATTATTCGGGCTGCTTTTATTGTCTGAACTATTTCTTACAGCTTCTCTCACCTGCAGAGGAGTAAGTTCGGGATGAACAGATAATATTAGTCCGCATAAACCTGCAACGATAGGCGTGGAATATGAAGTGCCGTTACCATATTCGTAAGTTGAATCATTCCCGGTTCGGTCTTTATGTACAGCTACAATATCATCTACTCCCTGAGCAACTACATCCGGCTTTATTCTTCCATCGCTTGTCGGACCATTTGAGCTGAAGTTAACAATAGTTCTGTTCGGCAGAACAGCTCCGACAGATATAATACTGTCAGCATCTGCTGCAGAACCTAATGAAGGAATTTTTGTCTGATAATAATTACCAACAGCCTGACAAACAACAATGCCTAAGTAAGCGCAATGGGAAGCAGCAAGAGTCGTTACAGCAGTTCGTCCGTTAAAATCTTCGTATGAATATGAGTTTTCTTTATAGGGATCATCAAATGCCTTATAGATCAATGAGCTTGTAAGTACATCCGCTCCCTGCGATTCAACCCATTCACAAGCTTCAAGAAAATCATCTTCTTCCATTGGAGTTTCAGAAGAAACATATTCTGTCTTTGCAAGTATTACATCAGCATCAAAAGCAGGTCCGTACATTTTTCCATCTTTTTTTGCAATTGCTAAAGACAAAGTTGCAGTACCATGTGCGCTCTGACTTTTTGAGTCGGGGTATTTCTGATTTGGCTCATTAAATGGATTTGGATCTTTATTTACAAAATCATACTGACCAACAAGTGTATGATCTCTCAATGCTTCATGATTTAGAAAATTAAATCCATCGTCAAGATCGGCAATAAGAATTCCTCTTCCGGTTACAAACATATCATGAAGCACCGGTACATTTACCATTTCAAGTTGCTTTAAAGAACCGCCATAATTCAGCCTGTGCTTATTTTGAGTTGTATCTTTTGTAACAGAGTTGTTAATTGAATTTTCACCAATTGAACCCTGCTTAAACATTTTTTTTGTTGTGCGGACATCTGAAATAAAATTCAATTGCTTCAAAGAATTAACCTGTTCACTATTAAGATATGCAGTAACAGCATTGAACCATCTTGTTTGGGCAATGATCTCTATCTTCAGGCTTTTTATCTTTGAGACATAAGATTCATTAAGGGGAAGATCTCTGAAATCAATCAGATAATTCTCACCTAATACTTTCATTCTTCGGTCTATAGCTTTATCAGTCAACAAAGCAAGTCCTGCATTATAAGCTTTGCTTCCCTTTGTGATCTTTACACCCGGCTTAAACTCGCCTTTATCTTTAAAAATTATAAAATATTTCGTATCAGGCTTTGTCTGTGAGAATGCGGCATTCTGAATTGAAAGAAATACTAAAGAAAAAAGCAGAATTGCTTTTAGGGAGATATTCTTTTTCATAATTATCCTTATATAATAAAAAAGGAATGCCGATAGCATTCCTTTTTATAAATTTAAATTTATTTGAATTAAATACTGTAAGTTTCCAGATATTCTTTGACTCTGGCAACAAATTTACCGCCTAATGCACCATCTATTAATCTGTGATCAAAAGACAATGTCAGGTTTACAGTTCTTCTTGGTACAATGAAATCACCCTGTTCAGTTTCAAGAACAACTGCTCTTTTCTTAATAGAGCCGATACCTAAGATTGCTATCTGAGGTTGGTTTATTATAGGTGTTCCTGTATCATTACCGAATACTCCGTAATTAGTTATAGAGAATGTTCCGCCCTGGATCTCATCAAGTGTAAGCTTTTTAACTCTGGCTCTTTTTGCAAGATCATTAAGATCTCTTGCAATACCAATAAGATTTTTTCCATCAGCATTTTTAATAACAGGAACAATAAGTCCGCCATTATCCATAGCAACTGCAATTCCAAGATTGATCATATTTCTTGTGATCGCCTTGTATGGTGTTGATGAGTCATCAACTATAGAATTTATAAGAGGAAAATCTTTTAATGATCTTACTACAACTTCACAAATGAACGGCATGTACGAAAGCTTGAATCCTTCCTTATCTGCAAAAGTTTTATTCTGCTCTGCTCTGACTTTGTCTATCTCTGACAGATCAACCTGAATAGTCGCAGTCACGTGCGGCGATATACGGATAGAAGCGATCATGTGCTCTGCCATTTTCTGGCGGATGTTATCGAATTCAGAGACTGATAATCCTTCTTCGTTATAATCTATTTTTACCTTTGGCAGCTCAGGAGTTTTTCTTTCTTCTGACTTAAGTGCTGTACCTGATTGAGTTGGCTTTGAAGCAGCCGGTGATTCTTTTGGTTTTTCCTGTTCAGCAGGTTTTGAACCTCTTGTTTGTAGGTAACTTAAAATATCTTTTTTTGAAACTCTTCCTTCATTTCCTGTGCCTGCGATCTTTTCCAGCTCAGCAAAGCCAATGCCTTCTTTTCCGGCAATGCTCATTACTAACGGAGAATAAAATCTTCCGGAACCTGAGGAACCATTTGAATGAGTTTCAGATTTACTATCTTCAGCTTTTGTTTCACTTGCCTTATCTGAATCCATTTTAGGAGATTCAGCTTTTGGAGTTTCGGACGCAGGAGCTTCTTCTTTTTTAGAATCTTTCGGTGCTTCTTCTTTTGACTCTTTTGGTGAATCTTCTTTTTTCGCAGAACCATTTGAAGACGGTTTTGCATTTGCATCAGTGCTCATATTGGCAATAACTTTACCAACTTCAACAACATCACCTTCTTTAAATAAAAGCTCGGTTATTACTCCTGTTTCAGGAGATGGAACTTCAGTATCAACTTTATCGGTGGAGATCTCAAGAATTGTTTCATCTCTTTCTACTTTATCTCCTGCCTGTTTATGCCACTTTAAAATGGTGCCTTCCATAATGGATTCACCCATCTTAGGCATTGTAATTTCTATCATATTATGTTTTGGATATTGTTTCTTTTATCAATTTATTAAAGATACCGAACTGAAAATAAGTATTCAATTCAGTAGAAAATCTCATTATCTGTCAATATTCTTAAATAATGAACTTATAGATTGCGATCTGTTTGATCTATAGATAGCTTCTGCAAAAACCTTTGCAACAGATAAAACTTTTATTTTCGGAGATGTCTGCTTTAAAGGAAGTGTATCGGAAACTATGAGCTGTTTAAGCGAAGAATTTGTTAATTTTTCAACTGCATTGCCTGAAAAAACAGGGTGAGTACAAAGTCCATAAATATTTGTAGCTCCGCCTTTTTTAAAAGCTTCCACTGCATTTACGAATGTACCACCTGTATCGATAATATCATCAACTATCAAAACATTTTTTCCTGATGGATCACCGATTATATTCATTACTTCAGCTTCATTCGGCTTATTTCTTCTTTTGTCGATAATTAGCAGATCTGCATTTAACCTTTTAGCATATGCTCTTGCTGTTTTCAAACCTCCAACATCTGTACATGAAATTGCAAGATTCGGGATCTTTAATTTTGCAAAATGCTCTAGGAAAACTGCAGATGCAAAAAGGTGATCTACAGGTATATCAAAAAAGCCCTGGATCTGAGGAGCATGAAGATCCATAGTGATAATCCTGTCTGCACCGGCTTTTTCAAGCATGTTTGCGATCAGCTTTGCTGTGATGGAAACACGGGGTTGATCTTTTCTGTCCTGCCGGGCATACCCGAAATAAGGAATGACCGGAATAATTCTTTTTGCCGAAGATCTTTTTGCAGCATCCATCATAATCAGAAGCTCCATAAGGTTTTCTGCAGGAGGATTTGTTGACTGCACTATAAATACGTCCGTTCCTCTGATATTTTCATCATATTTAGTCCATAGCTCACCATCGGCAAAAGTAGAAAATTGATTTTTACCCAGCTTAATACTATGATACTTTTCAAGCTGTCTGGCAAAGTACAATGATGCTCTACCTGAGAAAACTTTTAGATTGGACATATTATATTTTTGGGTTTTAAGGACATTAGCAGTGGTTTAAATTAAAGAAATCAATTTTGACAATCAATTTTAAACCGAGAAGAAATTCTGGGTTTTTAGGGAACAAATACGCCAATTTTCTATTTAAAAATTTAAGATCAAACATAATAAATCTTATGCGCTCATTTTCTCTCATTTTGTTACTTCTTCTAATTACAACTTCCGGCTATTCACAGAAAATGAATGATGATTATCTGATAAAGGATACGACAGTATCGGAATTAAAGCTTTTGAATTTCGTTGAAGTACCATATTATTTTATAATGGATAAAGCACTTGTTCAATTTCAGAGTAATGCAGATATAAAAAGATTTTCGGATACGATGAAAGTTGAACTGCCGCAGATGTTTAACGAATTTGATCCTGAAAAAAATACAATGGCTATAATCAGTTACAGTGGTATTGACTGTCATTCATGGTTCAAGTTTGAATTTCTGAAATTAGATGATGACAGATCTTATAAAATATACGTAACTATTAGATCCGGAGAGTGTAGGGCAGGAGGAAATAATTATACAAGATGGGTTTCAGTACCGAAGCTGCCGGTGGGATATAGCTTAAGCTTTATAAAGTTGATTGATGAGCATAGGAATTAAAGATCCTTTGAATGAGTTTTAAAAAAGCAACCTGACAGGGTAAACAGCCTGTCAGGTTTTGTTAATAAATTAATTTTCTACTAAAGTCGGATTTAAATCTCCTGCACCATAGTCTTCTCTTTTTTGAACGAAACTTTCTTCTTTATATTTTGATGCAACGAAAGAAAATACTAATGCAGTTAAAAGCATAAGACCTGCAAAGAACCAGAAATAAGCCGCTCCGTCAAGAATGCTTCCGTTACCCGGCTCACCTATAAGTCCGTTTATCAATGCAGTGAATGCATTTCCAAGAGATACTGCCATCAGCCACATCCCCATTACAAAGGACTTCATACCGTTAGGAGATTGAGTATAAGAGAATTCAAGACCTGTAATTGAAACCATGACTTCAGCAGCTGTAATAATTACATAAGCCCAGAACTGCCAAATAATACCTACGTGTACTCCTGACTGCAGCAACGCTTCAGCCATTGCTATCAGAACAAAAGAGCCTGCGGCCAAAAATAAACCGATAATAATTTTCCTGACTGCTGTCAGCTTATAAATTTTATTGATCCATGGATAAATAAAATAAGTGAAAATCGGGATCATCAGCATTACTAAAATAGGATTGATAGCCTGTATCTGTGAAGGAAGAAGTGTAAATTTAACAAATCCTAAATTCACACTGGTATCCATTTTATCAGCCTGCAATACCCATGATGAACCTGTCTGATCATACAAAGCCCAGAACATTGCAATGAAAAGGTAAAGAAAGGAAAGACTTTTTATAGCTTTTTTACCTGCAGGACTGAAAATTTCTTTTTTGTATTCCTGTAATCCTCTTGGAGGAATTGCAATATATTTCTTATTACCCATGTAAAATACAATGGTTGCAATAAGCATCAGAACTCCGGGAATACCGAATGCAAGATGCGGTCCCCATTTATCCAGAACCACCGGGATCAGAAGTGTTGAAAAGAACGAGCCAAAATTAATAGCGAAATAAAAATAAGAAAATATTTTATCTATAAGCTTTTTATTCTTTTCCTCGAATTGATCACCAACGTGAGCAGAAACACATGGCTTAATTCCGCCCGAGCCAATAGCTATAAGTGTTAAGCCTATACTCAGTCCAATTCTTGTATCATCAATTGCAAGAGCTGCATGCCCGAGGACGTAAACAATTGAAAGAAGCATAATCGTTTTATATTTTCCCCAGAAAATATCTGCAACTAAAGCTCCCAATATGGGAAAGAAATAATTCGCCATACTGAAAAGGTGATACCATTCCTTTGCTTCATTATCATTCATGTGATCAGCAACACCTGCATGTGTCATCAGATATTTAGTCATGAAAATTATAAGGATAGTCTTCATTCCGTAATAACTGAACCTTTCGGCAAGCTCATTTCCTATTATATAGGGAATACCTCCGGGCATTTTTACTTTGGTTTCTGCCATATCGATATTTATTTTATAAAATTATTCCGTTAATTTTTATAAGCTCATCAAACTTATTTATGATAAGATCTTTTGATAGCTGTGTCATGCAAATATTTCCAATCGGACAATCATGAAGATTGCATCTTAAGCAATCAAGCTCCTCTTTAACAATGGTCAGTACTTTTCCGCCATAAGGACCGCCGAGATTAGGATCAGTTGGTCCGAAAATTCCTAAAAGAGGGGTATTCATTGCAGCAGCAATATGTAGAGGTCCTGAATCACTGCCTATTACAATATCACATTTTTTTAAGAATGCAGCAAGGTATAGTAATGGTCGCAGAGGAAATATGGTGACCTTATCCCCAACAGAATTTTTTATTTTATCTGCCTGAATTTTTTCAGTCTCATTTCCATAGATAAGAATATACTCAAAAGGATATTTCTGCTTCATCATTTTTAAAAGCTCAATCCAGTCGTTTTCCTTATATCTTTTTGATTCCCATCCTCCTGTCAGCAAAACTCCGCAGAGCTTTTTATTTTTTAAGCCGGAATCAT
>JBBRMY010000020.1:0-26293 GCA_038230595.1 Ignavibacteria bacterium | reverse complement strand
TCTCTATAAATCAGGGCAGTACTTTTAAAGACCTTCGCACTCAATCTATTGAACAGCTCGGTGAACTTGATTTTGCAGGAAATGCAATAGGCGGACTAGCTGTTGGTGAAAAGAATGAACTGATGTATGAAATAGTTGATCACTGTACCGATCTGATGTCGAAAGAAAAGCCAAGATATCTAATGGGAGTAGGAACACCCCGTGATCTTTTGGAATGTGTAGAAAGGGGAGTTGATATGTTTGACTGTGTGATGCCGACAAGAAATGCCCGGCATGGGAAATTATTTACAACTCACGGAGAAGTAAATATTAAGAGAGCAGAGTATAAGAACAATTTTAACTCAATAGATACAGGCTGCAAAACATATACATCAGAAAATTTTAGCTTTGCATATTTAAGACATCTTTTTATTTCAAATGAGATATTAGGATACCAGCTTGCATCGATACATAACGTCGGATTTTATCTTCAGCTTATGAAAAATATCCGGGAAGCAATAAAAGCCGGAAGATTTACAGAATTTAAAAAAGAATTTTTAGAAATATTTAACAACAAAAAATAATCCCATAAATTAAAATGAATTTACTTAATCTTATTATTATGCAGCAGCAGCCGGGTGATATCGGCTCAATACTTTCTTCATTAGTCCCTTTTTTACTTATCATAGTTATTTTCTATTTTCTTATCCTGAGACCACAGCAAAAAAAGGCAAAGGAAAGAACAAGATTACTTGAAGGAGTTAAAAAAGGTGATAAAGTAGTTACAGCCGGCGGTGTATACGGAACAGTTGAAGGAATTGAAGATAATATTGTACTTCTTAAAATTGCTGAAGGCGTTAAGATAAAAGTTGACAAAACTTCTATCTCAACAATTATGGGATTACCTGAAACTACACCAACGAAATAAGAGTTATAACAATTAATGCAAAAGAAAGATATAAAATATAAGTTCAGTTCAATTGATTCTGCTATCACTGATATCAGGAATGGCAGAGCTGTTATAGTTGTCGACGATGAAGACAGAGAAAATGAGGGAGACCTTATTTATGCTGCAGAAAAGTCTACACCTGAGCTTGTAAATTTTCTCGCTTCATATGGAAGAGGACTAATTTGTACTCCATTGCCTGAGGAAAGACTCAAAGCTCTTGAGCTGAATCAGATGACAGAGAATAATACTGCTTTGCATGAAACTGCTTTTACAATAAGCGTTGATTACAGATTTGGAACTACTACCGGGATCTCAGTTTATGACAGAAATAAAACCATACTGGCATTAGTTGATGAAAAAACGAAGCCTGCAGATCTTGGAAGACCCGGACATATTTTCCCTTTGAAAGCTGTAACAGGCGGAGTTTTAAGAAGAACAGGACATACGGAAGCAGCAGTTGATCTTGCCGTTATGGCAGGCTTCAGACCTGCAGGAGTTCTTTGCGAAATTATGAAAGAGAACGGAGAGATGGCAAGGCTTCCTGATCTTATTGTCTTTGCAAAAAAGCATAAGCTAAAGCTTATTACAATAAAAGATCTGATCCAGTATAGACTGAACAGAGAAATTCTTGTAAGAAGAGTTGTTGAAACTGAGCTGCCTACAAAGTATGGAACGTTTAATGTTATAATGTATAAAAGCTGTGTTGATGAAAAAGAGCATATAGCTTTAATAAAAGGTAAGCTTGATACTTCAAAGCCTGTGATGGTAAGAGTTCACTCAGAATGCCTGACAGGAGATATTTTCGGATCATTGAGATGCGACTGCGGTGATCAGCTTGAAAAATCAATGATGAAGATAGAAGCTAACGGAAGCGGTGTGATTTTATACATGCGCCAGGAAGGCAGAGGTATCGGACTTTTAAACAAGCTTAAAGCATATAATCTTCAGGACAAGGGTGCTGATACTGTTGATGCAAATTTAGCACTTGGTTTTAAAGCTGACTTAAGAGATTATGGAATAGGCGCACAAATACTACGTGATCTTGGAATTAAAAAAATTGACCTTCTTACTAATAATCCAAAAAAAGTAATAGGATTAAAAGGCTACGGACTTGAAATAACCAAGCGTACACCAATAGAGATCGAAGCAAACACTGTTAATAAAAATTATCTTTCAACAAAGAGAGATAAGATGGGACATTTAATATTATTTGACAGCGCTAAAAAGAAACAAGTAAAAAAATAACAGAAAGATTTTAATTAATAGAATTTAACAAAGAGAGTTTAAAATGATGAGAAGTACAGACGCAGTTTATCTGACAAGATCAAGACTGACGGAATTAGAAAATGAGCTGAGAGAACTGATGACAGCCGAAAGAAAGAAAATGGCTGATAAGATCGCAGAAGCAAGATCACATGGTGACCTAAGCGAAAATGCTGAATATGATGCAGCGAAAGAAGCACAGGGACATCTTGAATCAAAGATCGCAACACTTGAAAATATTTTATCCAGAGCGAAAGTTGTGAACAAAGAAGACATTCCAAATGGAGAAGTTTATATCCTTACAAACGTAAAGGTGAAAGACCTTGGCAGCAAGGAAACAATAGACTTTCTTCTTGTATCTCCTGAAGAAGCGGATTTTGAACTTGATAAAATTTCTGTCGCTTCACCTGTCGGCAAGGCTTTGCTTGGCAAGAAAAAAGGTGATAAAGTTGAAGTTCAGGCTCCAATAGGAAAGATCAAATATGAAATTTTGGCAATTAGTAAACCTGCTTAATAAATCGTAAAAATTAATGGCAAATAAAAGATTCGCAGAAGCTAAAGTTGGCATTTTTGTAATAGTTGCTGCTCTCATAGTTATAGTTACTCTTTTTTGGGCAAAGGGATTTTCCTTTACAGATAAGAAGAGAACAATGAGCGCATATTTTCAAAGTGTAAGCGCTTTGAATCCGGGTGATCCAATGAATGTAAGCGGAGTTAAAAAAGGGGAGATCGATAAGATCGAGCTTATTGGAGATTCTGTAAGAGTTGATTTCACTATTGATGATAAAGTTAAAATAAAAACTGACTATAAGATAGAAGTTGCAATACTTGCTCTTATGGGTGGAAATCAATTACTTTTGAAACCGGGAAAAGGTGCAGTAGAAGTTGACTATTCAAAGCCTTTGATCGGAACTGCCGGCGGAGATATTGCAGGTACTATGGATAAAGTTAATGAGCTTACGAATGATGTAAAGGATCTGATCTCAGAGTCAAAAAAATCTGCTGAGATGCTTACAAAAACCATGGAAAGCGTTTATGGAATAGTTGGTGATGCAAATACTAAGAGAGATATTCGTGATATCATGATGAATATGAATCATGCAACATCAAATCTGAACGGATTGATAGTGGAGAACAGGGGTTCCTTCAGAAGCTTAACAAACCAGGCAGGACATACAATAGTTTCAGTTGATAGTCTTATTGGTAGAAATAGCAAGGAGCTGAAATCAACTTTTGTAAATGTTGAGAACATAACTTCAAAGATCGACAGTCTTGTAGCAAATCTGAATGTACTCGTTTCCGATACTAAAGACCAGAAGAACGGCCTTGGTAAATTTATCTATGATGATAAATTTTATAATAATCTGAATGCTAATTTAGTTGAACTAAAAAAGCTCATGACAAAGATCAGAAAAGACGGAGTAAAAATAGATCTGTTTTAAAATATTTTGTCATTCCTGCGAAAGCAGGAATCCCGAATTTCCGCGAAGCGGAGAATATTCAACCTGAAAGGTTTCATCCTGTCAGGTTTTTTTATGTCCTCTCTCGTTCAAATAATGCGATACGCTTCCACAACCATAAATTCAAAGTCTTGTTATGGCTGTTGGTGCCGTTCCGATAGATCGGAACTAAAACACCAACAGCGGCGAGATGAAATGAATTATGGTCTTACTTAGTTGGATTTAAGATTGATTTGCGGGCGATTTGTTAATCGCCCCTACAATGAGGATTTTAAAATAAGGGTTTAAAAATTTAAAGGTAATATAGGTTTTACTTCACCAGCACCATTCTCTTTGTTTCAGAAAATCCATTAGTGACAAGCCTGTAATAATAAACTCCGCTGGATAAATGATAATCATTAGTATTAAGATCAACTGAATAACTACCTGCAGTCTGGTTCTCATTCACAAGAGCTGCCACTTCATTTCCTAATACATTGTAAACTTTCAGAGAGACGAAATTAGAAGTACGTAATTCATAAACGATCTTAGTCGATGGATTAAATGGGTTAGGATAGTTCTGAAATAAAGATGTAGTTGAAGGAATTATATTTGATATATTATTTACTCCGACAATATCTCTGTTCTCCCAGTAATACAATCCGCCTTTTATATTTCCGACAAAAAGATCTCCGTCACCATCTGTATCTATGTCAACAAAAGTCGGACATGAATTTGAGAATACATTAATATTTTTAAAGCTGTTTGTAACAAATACAAAATTCGGAACCTGAGGTGTTCCGTCATTTCTGTAAAAGGTTATTGTGCCATCTCTTTTCCCGACAAAAAGATCGAGATCTCCATCACGGTCTATATCATAAAATCTCGGAATGCTTTGATCACCGAAATCAACACCAAGGTAGTTAGTAGTAATTTTTTGAAAATTAAAGCTTGAGGCAGTCCCGTTATTTTTATAAAAGCCTATCTTTCCATTTGAATTACCTACAAATAGGTCGAGATCGCCGTCTGCATCTATATCCACCAGGCATGGAACATTATCCTGTCCAACGCTGTCTAATCCGATCGCATTTCCTCTCGCTGTAAGTGTAAAAACGGGGTTAGTTGGTGTGCCGGTGTTCCTGAAATAATAAAGTGAATCTTTAAAATATGAACCCAGAAAAAGATCCTGAAGTCCATCACCATTTACATCTCCAAATGTGGGAGCAAAATCAAAACCTACAATTCCTCCGGCTACAAGGGAATCTGTTACTAAAGTAAATGCAGGCTGATTTAATGATCCTGAGTTTCTGTAATAAGATATTTTTCCATAATCACTTCCGATGATGAGATCTTTTAATCCGTCTCCGTTAAGGTCAGCAAATGTATTGCTGCTGTTACCTCCGACATCAACGTTGTTCAGATAATTTGTTGTCACTAATTGAAAAAGGGGACTTGATGAAGTCCCGTTATTCTGATAATAAACGAAATTAAATTTATTCTGAGAAGGATAGAGAGAAGAAATAAAAAGATCTTTTTTACCGTCTGCATTTATATCGTAAAATCTTGTTGAGTTATATCCTGCGGAAATGAATGGCTGATTATGAGGATAGGTTGAATCAGCAATTACCATATTTGGATTTGTTGGCGTTCCGGTATTTCTTATCTCATATATTCCTTTTGAAAAAAGATCACCCCAGTAAAGATCCTTAAGACCGTTTCCATATAGTGAAGTAAATTCAAGAGAGTTAGAGCCATGCCTTAGATCCAGCCCCGGTGATATGATCAGAATATTCTGCCAGAAATCAGTTATAAACTTGAGACTAAAATTTGCCCCTATCCCAATGTTCTTATAAAAAGTTATTTTTCCTAAAGCCTGTCCGGAAAAAAAATCTTTCTTTCCGTCAGCATCTATATCTTCAAAGGTTGGTACATTATTTGACTCATGGAAAATTATGTTGTTATCACTGTCATGCAGCTCAGTTATTTCGAGAGTAAAAACAGGATTGAAAACTGTACCGGTATTCCTGTAAAATTTTACTTTCTGATCTTCTGCGCCCGTGAAAAGATCATAATCTCCATCATTGTCGATATCAACAAAAAAGAACCAGTTTCGAAAAAGTAAGTTCTGATAATGCTGACTGATCAGATTAAATTTAGCAACTGAAGGGGTTCCGGTATTTTTATAATAATAAATTGATGTGTCTTTATCGTAAGTAAAAAGATCGAGAAGACCGTCATTATCAATATCAATAAACTGGAAGCGGGCATTATCCATTCCGCCGTTAAAAGGTGACATGGATATTCCTGTTGGAAGAGTGAAATTTATTCCGTCATATTTCTGAACGAGGTTTTGGGAATAGGAGGTATTTATAAAAAGAATAAAAAACGTTCCAAAGATTATCAATATTTTCATTGTGTTGTTCATAGTTATTCTTTTTACTGTTGATGAAAACACCAACAAAAGCAAATATTTCCTGAATGCGAATTATTACTGCAGTAAACCTGCGCCGAATTTATATTTATCCGAAATACTTACAGGCAGCTTACCTTTAAATCTTTGTTCTCCGAATAGACATCCGATCCCGGCTTTGATTGAGCTTTCACTATCGCTATATGCACATATATAAGAAGAGACTCCGTCAAATCCCTGAATGAGATAAGGATTTCCAAATGAAAGAACTATAACTTTTTTCCCTGCGGAGACTAATGAATTTATTATATTCAATTGTGATTGAGGTAATCCTACTGTTCCAGTTTTAATTTTTACTTTAGCATAGATCGGAATAACTACTATATCATAATTTGTTGCTGCCTGTAATATCTCTGAGTTGGTCCCTGCAGGAATGTCACCATTTACATCATAAATAATTCCGTCTGTAAATTGAGTTACAGCACGGTTCTTGAATTCGGAAATAAAAAGATCTGAGTTAGCTTTTTCATTTCCGTTATTTATAGAAAGAAGCATGTATTTCCCCGGTGCTTTCATTTTATTTAGAGGAACTGCATTCTCATTTTTGACTAATGTAATAGAAGCATCAGCTATCTTTTGAGAAATTGTAACAGCTTTCAGATTATTTACAAATGCCGGAACTCTGTTAACATCCACTATCTTGCTTTCATTAAGCTTTAGCCATTCTTTAGCTTTTAATATTTTTGCTGCAGACTCATTTATTCTTTCTTCAGAAATTACACCGGACTTAACAGCATTCTCAATTGCGCTGATCGATTCTTCTTCGCCCTGCGGCATTAAGATAAGATCAACCCCTGCTTTAACACATCTTACTGCAACATCATCTGTTGAAAAATGCTTTGTAACGCCTGCCATATTCAATGCATCGGTTACAACAAGTCCGTCAAACCCTAATTGCTCTTTTAATAAACCTGTGATTATCGGAGATGAAAGGGAAGCGGGAACATTAGGCTCCGGATCTATCTGTGGAAAAGAAAGATGCGCTATCATTACCGACCTTACTTTGGAATCGATAGCGTTCTTAAAAGGAATTAATTCAACACGATCGAGTCTATCTTTGCCATATTTTATAATAGGAAGATCGCTATGAGAATCGATATCTGTATCGCCGTGACCCGGAAAATGCTTTGCAGTAGCAATTACATTTCCATCTTGCAATCCATTGATCATCATATCTCCCATTTGAGAAACAAGATCAGGATCTTCACCGAATGAGCGGACATTTATAATCGGGTTTAATGGATTATTATTTATATCAACAACCGGAGCATAGTTCTGATGTATTCCGATAGCTCTGCATTCCTGCGCGATCTGAAATCCCATTTCATATGCAAGCTGCGGATCTCTCGTAGCACCAAGACTCATATTACTTGGAAAAAGACTTCCATCTTCCAATCTCATTTTTGTTCCTCTTTCAAAATCAGCTGACATGAGCAGGGGAGTTTCTGACATTGACTGCAGATCATTGATAAGTTCTGCTTCTTCCACAGATCTTCCCTGAAAAAATATGAAGCCGCCTATCTTTGAATCCTGAACAAGAGACTTTAACTTTCTATATTCCTTTGAATTTTTATCAAGCGTATATCCTAAGGAATTGGAGATCATCATCTGCGCGATCTTCTCTCTCAATGTCATAGAAGCAAGCTTTTGCTCAACCCATACTGAATTTTTGGAAGATGCAGTAGTTGAAGTTATGCCTATATTCTTTTCACCAAAAAGAAAAACAATAACTGCGATAAGCATAGTGAATGCAATTGTATAAAGTATTTTCATGTAAGCTTTATTATTTATCTTTTGCATCCTTGCTGTCTGATACTTTTTTTGCTGCGTTTTCGCCTTCAAGCTTTTCATTAATATTTGTAAAGTATTTCATTATCTCTATCGGTAGTGGAAGTATAAGAGTTGATGTTTTCTCTGCTGCAATTTCGGTCATCACCTGAAGATATCTGAGCTGCATTGCGTTTGAATTACTTCCAAGGATAGCAGCAGCTTCTGAAAGCTTTGCTGCAGATTGAAACTCACCTTCAGAATTAATGATCTTTGCTCTTTTATCTCTTTCAGCTTCTGCCTGTCTCGACATTGCTCTGATCATTTCCTGAGGAAGATCTACATTCTTTAACTCTACATTCATAACTTTAATTCCCCATGGCTCAGTCTCATTATCAATAAGGGTTTTAAGCTTTGAATTTATCACATCTCTGTGAGATAAAAGTTCATCCATTTCACTTTGTCCGAGTACACTTCTAAGAGTAGTTTGTGATGCAAGAGAGGTAGCATACAAATAATCCTCAACCTGAATAATTGCTTTATTCGGATCAATAACTCTCATGTATAAAACTGCATTAACTTTCACTGAAACGTTATCTCTTGTTATGATATCCTGCGAAGGAATATCAAGCACAAGAGTTCTTAAGCTAACTTTAACCATTTTATCCAGGATAGGAATAAGAATGATCAAGCCCGGACCTTTAGTTGCTGAATATTTACCTAATCTGAAAATTACTCCTCTTTCATACTCATTGAGAATTCTGAAAGCACGGATAATTGTGATAAGTAGAAAAAATCCGATAAAAAAAAGAAAAACGGAAACAACTGTGTAGAACGGTCCCATGGTAGTTATTTGTTTTTTAGCTTTATTTGATTAATTGAGATAAGCTCAGGCTTATTCTCTTTTTTTGCTTGATCTGAAAGTGTTGGATCAAATATCTTTATCTCTTTTTGTATTTCCCGGACAGGATTAATATTTACTCTGTCTATAATTGGTATAAATTCTTTTTGCTCAATTTTATTTATTATCCAGAGAGTTAGTGTATCCCGGTAAATTTTCTTAAACTCTTCTTTTTCTGTAACAGGTACTATAATTCTGAAGTCCTTTAGCTTTTCATTTGTAATAATAATACTGTCATCTTTCTGTTCAGTCCTTAAATAGCTTTCACTGGTATCGATAAATTTTTCTATAACATTTATCCGTTCAGTCATAATGCCTGTTCCTGCATACTTGCATATTCCTTAAACTCTATCAGCTTTTCTTTCACGGGTATATAATCATCATATGTCATTAATTCCGAACGAAGTTTGCTGACATCTTTTACATTTCTCAGATAACCTGAATAGTGCTTTCGGAATTCTCTTACACCAAGTCTTTCACCTTTTAGCTCCACTGCCAGCTTTAAATGTTCAAGACAGATATCAATCTTTTCCTCTATAGTCGGTTCATCAGGAATTATACCATGCTTCAGGAAATATTTTGATTGATCAAAGATCCATGGATTTGTAATTGCAGCCTGGCCTATCATTACAGCATCGGGTTGATAATTATCAAAAGCGAATTTTACATCTTCAGGAGTTTTTATATTTCCGTTCAGAATTATTGGAATTTCAACACCTGCATCTTTGATCCTTTTCACCCAGCTCCAGTCAGCATCACCTTTATTCCCTTGTGAACGAAGTCTGCAATGAACAGTCAAAGCCTGAATTCCGATAGCTTCAAGAATTTTTGCAACTTCAACTATTACGATCGTATCTTTATCCCAGCCTAGTCGTGTTTTTAAAGTAACAGGAATGTTTACATTTTTTATAACTGAGGAAGCAATGTGTTCCATTTTCGGAAGATCTTTAAGAAGCCCGGCACCCGCGCCTCTCATTGCAACATCCTTCACCCAGCATCCGCAGTTTATATCTATGAAGTCAGGATTAACGCTTTCGGAAATTTTAGCAGCATCGATAAGTGCTTCATCGCGGCCTCCGAAGATCTGTATCGCAACAGGTCTTTCTTCAGGATAGAAAAATAATTTTTTTCGTGCCTTAACCGCATCACGAATAAGACCTTCTGCTGAAATGAATTCGGTATATACAATGTCTGCACCAAGCCTTCTGCAAATTAAGCGGAAAGGCGGCTCAGTAACATCTTCCATCGGTGCAAGAAGTATCTTATTTTTAAATATTTGCTGGAACGTATTCATCTATTGTATTCCTCTGTGTAAAATTAAGAATACGGATAGGAATATGATATATAATAAAGTGGTAGTATGTAAATGCAGTAAAGTGTTTGGCAGAGATTATTTCTTATTCACAATGAGCCAACGCTATTAGTTTTTTATTCGATTTCAATTTATGCTTAGCCATTAGAGAAATATATTGCTAATACATGCCGTAAGTTATAAATTTGAGTTATATATTATTTATTATGAATAACAGAGCGGTGAAAATATTTCCGATCGTTGGATTATTGATTATGAATTTTACTCTCATGATAAATAATTCGCAAGCCCAATGGATTCATGATTCCCTTTTGCCAGGCAAGCCTGGATATTTAAGCAGTTTGGCTTTTTATGGGAATGATATATACTATGGGGATAAAAATGATGGTCTATATCGCAGTACAAATTATGGAAAGAGCTGGACAAAAGTAGGATTTTCCGGGTATGAAGTTGCTTCACTTTCAGTTTCAGGAAATAAATTATTTGCAAGCGTATATACGCAGGGAATATTTTTTACAACAAATGATGGTCTTAACTGGTCATCTGCCAATAATGGATTAACAAGTCTTCAGATCCGTACAATTATTGTTAACGGATCGGATATGTATGCAGGCTCTGATAACAATGGTGGAGTATTCCGATCTACAAATAATGGTTTAAATTGGTTTGCTGTGAATAATGGAATAACTAATTTAGCAATCAATTGTATTGCAGCAAACGGAAGTAATATTTATGCAGGTACCAATACAGGTGTATTTATTTCTATAAATAATGGTTTGAATTGGACATCAATAAACTCCGGCTTGATCAATACAAATGTTCATTGTATAGCAATATTGGGGAGCTATTTATTTGCAGGGACAAACTATCAGGGAACCGCTCCTACCGGGATTAGAGGAAGTATTTATCGTTCATCTAACAATGGCATAGATTGGTTCGGAAATAATACTGGTATTACAGACTCACTTAATATCAACAATTTTGCAATTATTGGTAGCAAAATATATGTTGGAAGAAGCAGTATTTATTCTTCAACCAATAATGGTGATTTATGGGTTAAAAGTGATTCCATTGGTGGCACTTTCTTTGGTGTATCTAATAATAAAATTTGTACCGGTTATGATATCAATGGAATTTATTATTCAACGAATAGTGGTACAAATTGGTTAAGAACAAATGCTTTATTATCTAATTCAGTAAAATCTTTAGCATTTAGTAACAGTAATTTATATGCGGCCTCATATTTAGGGGAGGTGTGCAAATCATCCAATAACGGCATAAACTGGAGTGTTGCAAATAGCGGCTTAACGCTTAAGCATTCTCAGGCATTGGCTGTAAGTGGAAATAATATATATACGGGGACTGAAGGAGATGGAATATACCTTTCAACAAATGACGGAACTTCATGGAAACCCATGAATAATGGTTTAACGCAGCAGAATATAAACTGCCTTAATATATTTGTCAGTAATATGTTTGCAGGCACAACAAGTGGAGCTTTTCATTCTATCAATAATGGTTCACTTTGGAACTCTATAGGGTTAATAGGAAGATCTATTAACTGTTTTTATGCTTCAGGAACAAAAGTCTTTGCAGCAACTGACAGCGGAATGTACCTTTCATCAAATACAGGATTAAGTTGGACTGCAGTTAATAATGGTTTAACAAATCTCAATGTCCTTTCAGTTATTATCTATGGTTCAAATGTATTCGCAGGTACAAAAGGGAATAGTGTTTTCAAATCAACAGATGACGGTGCAACCTGGATTTCTTCCAGTAGCGGACTAATCGAACCCAATGTTTATTGCTTTGAAGCAAATGGTAAAAATCTTTTCGCCGGAACATCTTCTATAGTATTCCTTTCTACAGATAACGGCGCAAGCTGGTTACAGAGAAGAGAAGGTATTCCAGGAGGTTCCATTCTTCACGTAGGAACAATGTGTATGTCACCAACTTATCTTTTTATGGGATGCTTTGATTTTTATGAGGGGATATGGAGAAGACCTCTGAGTGATTTTACAGGAATACAAAATATATCAAATGAAATACCTGAAAAATATTCGTTATCACAAAATCATCCTAACCCATTCAATCCAACAACAAAAATTAATTACGAATTAAGAACTACTAATTACGTAACACTGAAAGTTTTTGATATTTCTGGCAAGGAAATAACTACCTTAATAGATCAGAGACAGAATGCAGGAACATATCAGGTAACATTTAACTCATCTGAATATAACTTACCAAGCGGGATATATTTCTATAGAATGGAAACAGGAAGTTTTAAAGACACAAAGAAAATGGTGATAGTGAAATAATATCAGAAAACACATTTTCAGTTTACAAAGATAAATCATTTTAACATTTTTATTAGGACGCTGGATCCCCGCTGAAAGCAAGCGGGGAAATATTTTAATTTCAGGCTGAATTCAGAAAACAAATTTTCAGTTAAAAAAGATAGGGCGTTGTAACATTATTATTAAGTCGCTCGGTCCCCGCTAAAAGCATGCGGAGAAATAATAAAATTTACTTTTTCATTTTCTTATTCAGCATTTTCAAAACCTCATCATGCATTATTCCGTTACTTGTAACAGCACTACCGGTATATATAGACTTTTCACCTTTAATGTCGGTGAACATTCCGCCGGCTTCTTCAATGCATATTTTTATTGGAGCAACATCGTAAGGAGATACAAAAGGATCGATCATAAATTCTGATTTACCTTTTATAACAAGTGTATGTCCGAAGCAATCTCCATAGCCCCTGTCATAGTAGCACATTTCAACTAAATGAAGAAAATTATTTTTATAATCCTCTTTTAAAATATAATCCAAGCCGCCAAAAATACAGTATGAATTTTTCAGCTCACTTATCTTGCTTACTTTAACTCTTTTTTTATTTTCGTAACAACCCAATCCCTTTCCGGCATAATAAATTTTCCCCATTGCGGGCAGAGCGATAATTCCAAGTATGACTTCTCCTTGATGCTCTAATGCGATAAGCGTTCCCCAGAATGGAAAATTCCTCATAAAGTTCTTTGTTCCGTCAATAGGATCTATTATCCATTTGAATTCAGAATCTTTTCCTGCTTTACCGGATTCCTCAGCCAAAAAGTCATGTTTCGGAAATTTATCAGAAATTGAATTTATCAGGAATTCTTCGCATTTCTTATCAGCTATTGTAACAGGGGAGTTATCGGCTTTATATTTAGGCTTAAGAGTTTTTTTATAATATTTCATACTTATCTTATTGCACTGATCCGTCAATTTTAAAGAGAACCGTAGAAGCTTTTCGATGTGTTTCTTTTTCATTAGTTAGATAGATTTTACCTGCGATTCGTTAATCAGCCCTACGCCTTTAAAATAGAGAAATTATATATTAATATAGCAATTTTTCAGAGGACAAATATATTGCTAATTTTATCATAATGTTATATTTTATAACTCAATCTTCCCCGAAATTATACAAAACAAATACAATTAAAATGAAAAAACTTTTTCTTTTTGCTTTTATTTTTGCATTTGGAGTTATGAATGCGAATGCATTGCAAATTACTTCAAGGCTACAACAAAAAATGAATTCTCTAAACCCTCTGCAGTACACAAGGGTGTTAATTCTATTGAGTGACCAGGTTGATATTGACAGACTTGATGCTGACTTATACAGGATGAATGCTTCATTGCAATACAGAGCATATACTGTTATAACTGCATTACAGCAGAAAGCTCAGAATACTCAGGGTCCGCTTCTACAATATCTGAATGCGGAAAAAAGCATGGGAAAAGTAAAGCTGCTTCAAAATTACTGGGTAACAAACCTTATAATGGCTGAAGTAACTTCTGATGTTTTGAACCAGCTCACTTACAGAAACGATATTCAAGTGCTTGACCTTGATGATATTTGCTTTCTTGATAAGCCGGTTTCGATATTACCGGATAATAAAAGTAAGAACAGCATTGAAAGTGTAGAAATAGGTTTAAAAGTAATAAGAGCAGATTCTTTATGGAGACTTGGATTTTCCGGTGCAGGTTCAACAGTAATGAATATTGATAACGGAGTAAACGGAACTCACCCGGCTCTTAGTCCGAAATGGTGGGGAAACAACGGTAGACCCTGGTATTGGTCATGGTATAATGTCCGAAATCCATCAATAAATTTTCCTAATGCATGCGCAGGTGATTTTCACGGAACGCATACTATGGGAATAATGTGCGGATCAAGCTCATCAACCGGAGATACAGTAGGTGTAGCTCCGGGAGCACGATGGATAGCGGCTGCAGTGACTGATTGTCCGGGTGCTATTTATCCTTCTGATAATGTAACTGCTTTTCAATGAGGAATGAATCCTGACAGTAATGCATCTACTAATGATGATATGCCTACAGTTATAAGCTGTTCATGGCAGGATCCGAATGCATCCGATCAGTGTACAACTTCAATTTACAGAACATTACTTGCTTCAGTTGAAGCAGCAGGAATAGGAGTGGTTTTTTCAGCAGGTAATTCAGGACCTGCAGCTTCATCTTGTACTCCTCCGAAAAATATAAATATTGATTCTATAAATGTAATGTGCGTCGGCGCAGTTGATGGTAACACAGCAGGCTATCCAATTGCAAGCTTTTCAAGCAGAGGACCATCGATCTGCGGAGGAACAGGAACATTATTAATTAAGCCTGAAGTTTCCGCTCCTGGAAATAATGTGCGGTCTTCATATTCAGGGACAAGCTATTCATTGTTAAGCGGTACTTCAATGGCTTCTCCTCACGTAGCAGGTGCAATTGCTTTGCTAAAGCAGGTGAATCCTAATATGACAGGCAAGCAGCTAAAGGCAATTTTGTTTTCAACATGCACTGACCTTGGTACTCCCGGTGAAGACAATGATTATGGAAAAGGCTTGATAAATTTAATGGCGGCATACAGAAGAATGGCAGCCTATCCTTTAAGCGCATTTAATATTTTAACACCTTCAGCGGGAAACAGAATTGTAACTGTACCGGGAGATAATACAACTATTACGATCACATGGGATACATCTGCAACAGGCGCAAATTATAAATTTGTTTTTGGAAATCCAACTGTTACGACAAGACGATTTTTTATTTCTTCCAGCACAAACATCATAACAACTACTTTAGGACAACTTGATGCGCTGCTTTCATCATCAGGATTTTCAAATAATGGTACTGCATCTGACTCTGCTGTTGGACAATTTACTATCTGGGCTTACAAAGGCGCATCAGCTCCGGGACCGGATTCACTTTCAGCAGCAAACGGACCAAGAGCAATAACTTTCAGAAGACAGCAGATCACAATCTCATCATTTTCACTGATTTCGCCGGCTACAGGAACATCGATAACGACTTCACCGGTAGATCCTACACCTTTAAATTTTTCATGGAGAAAGTCAGGAAGCGGAGGTTCAACTTACAGATGGCTGTTTAAAAACGGAGCTTCATTTTCAGATCCAGCTTTGTTAAGAGTTTTATCAAATAACAGCGGGCTTGACACAGGTCTTACACTTAGATATTCTCAATTGGATTCAATGCTATCTTCTATGGGAATTGCACCGGGAGATTCTGTTTCCGGTTACTGGAGAGTAAGAGCTTATACATCTTCTGATTCTGTAAACTCAACTGCGCCTGACCGACTTTTGACTTTAAGAAGAGCAAGCCTTCTTCCATTGTTTCAGCCATTCACCGATGCAACAATGCCACCGGCATTTTGGTCATTATCACAAGGAACTGCAGCAACACAATACTGGACAAGAAATGCAGCAAGCGGTTATGGAAATGGTACAGGTTCGGCTAAGTATGATTTCTGGACAGCATCAGCAACCACCGGTCCACAGATTTTAACAAGTAATCAATTTCCACCGGTTTTATTTGGATCTCATTATTTAAGATTCAATGAAGCTTGCGGTTATTACAGCGCGACTGCAATAGATTCGTGCATAATTGAAACTTCAACAAATGCAGGTTCGACCTGGGCAAGACTTATCGGTATGTATCAGGCTCTTAATTTGTCTTCAGGCGTAAACAATTCTCCAGTAATGACAACAGTTTCGGCTGCTACGCAGCTAACAGCTCCAACCGCAAGTCAATGGGCAACAAAGGTATATCCTATGCCCGTAGGAACTAACATGGTGAGATTTATTGCAAAAAGTGCTTTTGGAAATAATCTTTTTATTGATGATATTACTTCAGGCGGATTAGTTGGAGTAGGAGATCCGGTTTCAACTATTCCGGCAAAATATGAACTATACCAGAATTATCCTAATCCGTTCAATCCTACAACCAAAATAAATTTCTCCCTACCAAAGCAGGGTCTTGTAACAATAAAGATATATGATATGCTTGGAAAAGAAATTGCTCAATTGGTAAATGAAGTTAGAGCCGCAGGAAATTATTCTGTAGATTATGACGGTAGCAAATTAGCAAGCGGAGTTTACTTTTACAGAATTGAATCTGCGGAGTTTATAGATACAAAGAGAATGATGCTGGTGAAATAAATCTCTTTAACATATTTGTAGAGACGCAATATTTTGCGTCTGCTTTTAAACCCGGCGAATTTTTTGCCGGGTTTTTTGTTTTATAAAATTGGAAGTGTATTAACCTTATTTAGTTTTTCAACCTTATTAGAATATTCAATTAAAAATCCAACATTATTACCTAATTAAAGAAAATAAGGTAATAAGGTTGGTTCATTTGAATTATTTTTTCTACTAAGGTTAAAATATTGAATAAAGTTTTTTTATTGGAATATTTTTTATTTATGAGGTAGGTTCTGCTAAAGCCGGGATCCCCTGATTTTACCAATGGATGACCCAGAGGGTGCCCCCAGCTAAAAGCACGCTGGAATGACAATTCGTGGAAGATCTATTTTATCAATTTCTGTCTTAAGATCTCCCCAAGTATTATTCCTGTTGATACAGAAACATTAAGGGAATCCAGTTTTCCGCTCATTGGTATTTTTGCAAGTATATCGCAGGCATCAGTGATATTTTTTCTCATTCCCTTGCCTTCACTTCCAACAACTAATGCAGTTTTCATTTTGAAATCTACGTTGTAAATATTCTTTCCTGAATTAACATCTGTACCTACAACCCAGTACCCGTTATCTTTTAAATAGGTTATACTGTTATATAAATTAGTCTCACGGCAAATGTCTATATGCTGAACTGAACCCGCTGAGGTTTTTATTACCGTGTGATTAACTTCTGCAGAGTTGTGCCGCGGAATAACGATCGCTTTTGCATCAAGACATACTGCTGAACGAATTATCGCACCGAAATTATGCGGATCGGTAATTTCATCAAGAAGCAAAACGACTGGAAACTTCTCATCCTTATTTTTTTCTATTACCTGCTTTAGAGGAACATACTCGAAGTCTTTTATAAATGCGATTATTCCCTGTGAGACTCCTTCTTCCTTACTCTTCGTCTGAAAATATTTTTCAAACTGGAATTTATTAAGGAACATTACATGAATGTTATGTTCAGTCGCAGTTTTTACAATTTCCTTAAATTTCTTATCGGGATCGAGCTTTTTAAGTATAATTATCTTACTGAATTCTGTAGGATCTTTTGCAAGTAATTCGTAGATCGGGTTTTTTCCTATGACGAGCATTTGATGTAATTTGGTTAAATATAGAGAATCGTGCTTTCTTTTAATATGACAATAGGCTGTTCACTTGGAATTATATTTAAATAAGAAGCATAGGTGAGTATATTGAATTATCCAATTAAAATTGCCCTGAATGAATTACAGAGTTGAGAAGGATTTTTTAGGTGAATTAAAAATACCTGAAAACGCATACTATGGAGTGCAGTCAATGAGGGCTGCGGATAATTTCAAGATAACCGGCATTACACTTTCTTCAAACCCCGCTTTTATTGATTCACTTGCCTATGTTAAAAAAGCTGCGGCTATAACAAACATGAAGCTGGGTCTTTTAGATGAAAAGATCGGTAATGCGATCTCACTGGCATGCGATAAAATTATTGAGGGAAATTACTATGATCAGTTTATCGTAGATATGATGCAGGGCGGTGCAGGCACTTCAACGAATATGAATGCAAACGAAGTGATAGCAAATCTTGCGCTGGAAATATCCGGATATTCAAAATCAGAATACTCAAAGATAAATCCAAATGACCATGTGAATATGTCGCAATCAACAAATGATACTTATCCTACTGCATTCCGGATTGCATTATATATGAGTATTGAACATCTGCTTGATTGTATAGAAGTATTAAAAAAGTCCTTCAGAAAAAAAGAATCAGAATTTTCTAAAATAATAAAGCTTGGAAGAACTCAGCTTCAGGATGCAGTGCCAATGACACTTGGGCAGGAATTCGGTGCTTATGCAGAAACGATCGATGAGGATATGAAGCGAATTAAGGAAGCTAGAAAACTCATAACAGAAATAAATATGGGGGCAACGGCAATTGGTACAGGAATAAATTCTCATATCGACTATTCAGATATTATATGCAATGAACTTAGAACAATAACGGGATTACCACTTAGCCTGTCCCGTGATTTTATAGAAGCAACATCAGATACCGGAGCATATATTCAGGTAAGCGGAGTACTGAAAAGATATGCTGTAAAGCTTTCAAAGATCTGCAATGATCTCAGGCTTTTGTCTTCAGGTCCTAGAGCAGGATTCAATGAGATAAATCTTCCACCAATGCAGCCCGGCTCATCTATAATGCCGGGGAAAGTTAATCCTGTAATCCCAGAAGTTGTGAACCAGGTTGCTTTCCAGGTTGTAGGTAATGATCTTACTATTACTATGGCTGCTGAAGCAGGGCAGCTGGAATTGAATGTGATGGAACCGGTTATTGCTTTCAGATTATTTGATACAATAAATATTTTAAAGAATGCCAGCAGAACTCTAAGTGAAAAATGTATAAATGGTATAACTGCAAATGAAGCAGTATGCAGATATTATGTTGAGCACAGCATCGGCCTTATTACTGCTCTAGTTCCTTATTTAGGTTATGATGTTTGTTCAGAGATCGCAAAAGAAGCTTTGAAAAACGATCGGTCAGTATATCAGCTTGTACTTGAAAAAAATATTATTTCCAAAGATGCCCTTGATGTTATCATGCTTCCTGAAAATATGGCAGGCTTAAGAAAGAAACGACCGAATGGAAAGTGAATTGCTATCAGAGAAATTCAAGTTTGAAAATTCTGAATTAATAAAAGGCGCATTATATATTGTCTCAACACCAATTGGGAATTTAAAAGATATATCGTTCAGGGCATTAGATATTTTAAAAAAAGCTGACCTGATAGCTGCTGAAGATACACGTCAGACAGGAATATTGCTTCAGCATTATGGAATTAAGAATAAACTCACCAGCTATTATTCATACAATGAATCGGATAAGTCGAAACAGATCATTGAAGACCTTAAAAAGGGATCAACTGTAGCTTTAGTTTCTGATTCAGGAACACCGGGAATTTCAGATCCGGGCGGAATACTTATCTCAGAATGCGTTGAAGAAAATATTCCTGTAATTCCGGTACCGGGGGCGAATGCTTTCATACATGCTTTAGTTCTTTCAGGATTTTCTACTAAAAGATTTTATTTCCAGGGATTTTTACCACAGAAAAATGGAAGTCAGACCTTATTGAAGGAAATGAAAGATATAAAAATGCCGCTGATAATTTATGAATCACCGTATAGAATTGAAAAAACTCTGAAGGATATACTTGAGTTTATCGGTAACAAGGACGTCGCTTTATGCCGTGAGCTTACAAAAAAGTTTGAAGAAGTTACCAGAGATAAAGTGAAAAACCTGCTTTCTTCAAAAAATAAGCTTAAGCTTAAAGGGGAGTTTGTAGTAGTTATTAATAATGAATAAAACTCTCGCATTACCAAACTCTGTATAACCATCCGCCGTTGGTGTTTTAGTTCCGATTTATCGGAACGCCACCAACGGTCCAAGTATAGGTTCTTCTCATTACCAAACTCTGTTTGATAATGCAAGTGTTCGTCGAAACTCTGTTTCGACAGCAAAACGGAGCTTTGCTAACAAGTTCCGTCCCAAACAGGAGTTTGGGACGGATAAATTTTTAAACTAATTTTTAATGAGTTCAGAAAATAACATACGAGTCAGATTTGCGCCATCGCCTACAGGAGAATTGCATATAGGAGGACTTCGCACTGCGCTATTCAATTATTTATTTGCAAAGCATAACAATGGTACTTTTATTTTAAGAATAGAAGATACTGACAGAACGAGATTTGTTGATCAGGCAACTGAGAATATAATCAAAACATTGAATACTCTTGGACTGGGTTTTGATGAAGGTCCCGGTAAAGACGGAAAAGTCGGACCATATTATCAGTCTCAAAGATTAGAAATATATAAAAAATACTGTGACCAGCTGCTTGAGCAGGGGAATGCATATTATGCTTTTGAAACTGCAGAAGAGCTTGATGAAATGAGAAAGCTTCAGGAGCTTGAAGGCAGGCAGACTATGTATGACAGGAGAGCTCGGGATCTTTCTAAAGATGAAGTTGATGAAAAAATAAAAAGCGGAATTCCTTATGTGATCAGACTCAAAGTTCCTTTGAACGAAGAGATAATTGTGCATGATATGGTTCGCGGAAATGTAAAGTTTGAAACTAATTTAGTTGATGATCAGGTACTGCTGAAATCCGATGGCTTTCCGACATATCATCTTGCAAATGTAATCGATGATCATCTAATGGAAATCTCTCACGTGATAAGAGGGGAAGAGTGGATGACTTCAGTTCCGAAGCATGTAATTCTGTACAATGCATTCGGATGGGAAGTGCCTAAGATGGCTCATCTTCCATTGCTGCTAAATGCAGACAGAACAAAGCTTAGCAAAAGACAGGGCGATGTTGCTGCAGAAGATTATATTAAAAAAGGATATCTGAAGGAAACTATAATTAATTTTATTGCTTTGCTTGGCTGGCATCCCGGAGAAGAGTCAGGTGATAAAGAAATATTTTCTATCGATGAGCTTATTAAATTATTCTCTGTTGAAAAAGTGCATTCTGCCGGAGCAGTATTTAATATCGACAAGCTGAACTGGATGAATAATGATTATATAAAAAATTATGATCTGGATAAGCTGACAGAATTGCTTATCCCTTTCTTAAAGGATGCGGGATATGACACATCTGATACAGTTAAAACTAAAAAGATAGTTGGTGCAACGAGAGTATATCTTAACAAGCTGAATGAGATAGGCGACCATATTAAAATATTTTTTGCAGATGATGCAGTTCTGGAAAAAGAAGAGTATAAAGATATGTTGATAACTGAAAGCTCAAAAAAAGTTTTTACTGCTCTGGCATACAAAATAGAAAATCTTAGTGAGTTGAAAGCCGATACCTGGAAGCAAAGCTTATCAGAAGTACAGAAAGAAACGGGAGTTAAAGGGAAGGTTCTTTTTAAGCCTGTAAGAATAGCTTTGACAGGATCCGAACACGGACCTGAACTTCCTGCAATAGCTGAGATACTTGATAAAGAAAAAGTAGTGAAATTTTTGAGGAAGTACTTATAGTACACCTACACGCATTCGGAAAGAGAAAAAGTAATTTTGAACAGACGCGCTACTGCGCGTCTCACTTCAGTAGACAAGGTGACAGGTCGCGATCTGTCCGTACATATGCCTTCCGTCCCAAACCCTGTCATTCCAAACCCTTAATCATTCCTGCGATAGCAGGAATCCCTACAATCATTGCTAAAAACCTCAACATACTTACTCTTAATTTTATTTAAGCGCTGAATCAAAAAAACCTTATTTTGATTTATCTTTAAACCTTAATAGAAAACATTTTCATTAAAACAAAACCTTATTACCTTATCGTTACAGATAAATAAGGTAATAAGGTTAGTTTAATTTTGTTTCCTATCTATCAAGGTTGATAAAAAAAAGCAAAATAAGGTTCCCATATTTAATATACTTTTAAAACCTCGTTCCTACGCTACTGCATGGGAACGTTTCCTTTTGCTGGCTGCCTTCTAATGTGAAAGCTTGTCCGACGCATTCGCATCAAAGGTGCCTTTCCGATAATTCGGAAATAAAACACCAACAGCGGCAATCAAGGGGACTGGAAAAGTTTTTTTGTACAGACGCGCTACAGCGCGTCTCACTGGAATAAAGAAATCTACCCCCGCGACGCGCAGTGTCGCGTAGGTACATAATAATTCTTACAATAATAAAAAAGACCTGACAGGATAAATCCCTGTCAGGTCTTTTAGTTTTACTATAGATAGCCGTTCCTAAAAGGAAAAACTATCTGATTTTCTTTTTGTGTCTGTTCTTTCTTAATCTTTTCTTTCTCTTGTGAGTGGACATTTTTGCCCTTTTTCTTTTTTTGCCGCAAGGCATAGTTAATTCTCCTTATAAGTTAATTAAAAAATTTTATTTATATTGTTGAAGTCTCTTTTTTGGCTTCCGGCGCTTCCGCAAGATTATCCTGAACTGCTTTTTTAAATTCTTTTGAAACTTTGAACATAGGTATATATCTTTTATCAAGATTTATACTCTCTCCTGTCTTAGGATTTCTTGCAACTCTTGGCTGCTTTATATTATTTTTAAATGTCCCGAATCCTCGTATCTCTACATTTCCATTGTCGCAAAGACATTCAATAATGCATGAAATAAAGCCTTCAACTACAACTTCAGTCTCTTTTTTGCTTAAGCCTGTAGCATCCGAAATTTTAGCTGCGATCTGAGCTCTAGTCATATTATATTACCTAACAAATTTATATTGCAAAACAGGCTGCGCTAGGATTTCATTTTTCAAAAGCTCTTTAATATCATGTATATCTGAATTGATATCAGTTTGCTTAGTACTGCCTTCTATGATCTGTTTTATCAAAGAATATTTTTCTTTTTCTTTCACAAGAACAGGTTCACCTTCAATGCCTGCCATTTTACCTGCTAAAACAACAGCGTCATCGAAAGTTCCAAGCTTATCAACTAAATGCAAAATCAAAGCCTGACGACCGGTATAAACTCTGCCGTTAGCAATTTTTCTCAGTGAATCCTTGTCGATCTTTCTTTCTTTGGAAACTACATCGAGGAACTGATCAAAGCTGTCATTTACAATATCCTGAAAATAAGCTTTATCCTGTTCATTTACATCACGAAAAGGATTACCTGCATCTTTTAGTTCACCGCTTTTAATTATCACTTCTTTAACACCTATCTTCTCAGCAAGCTCCTTGAAGTTAGTCAGATTGATTATTACGCCTATACTTCCTGTTAAGCTTCCCGGCTCTGAAATAATAGTGCTTCCGCCGCATGCTGCATAATAACCGCCGCTGGCTGCAAGAGAGCTGAAAGAAACAATAACCGGCTTTCCACTGTCCCTTGTTCTTTTTATAGCTTCGTACATTTCCTGTGAAGCCGCAACTCCTCCTCCCGGAGAATTTATTCTGAGAACAATTGCCTTGATAGATTTATCTTCTCTGTATTGCTTGAACTGCCTTACAATGGCGTCAGAACTTATTATTGTATAGTCCAGATCCACAACTGCAACCTTACCGTTTCCGCGACCTGAAGTGTTGTAAGTATATTCACCATCATTTCGTGAACCGCCTACCATCTTTGCAAAGAACAAAAATGAAAAGCCTGCAAAAACAATTGCAAATATAAGCAAAGACAGGATTATGCCCCAAAACCATTTACCGGAATTTGAATTTCTGTAATAAGTCTGAGGCTGATTTTCCACTTAAGCTTTTATTATTAAAATTATTTCTTTAATGCTTCTTTTCTCTTCAGATAATCTTCAGCTTTTGCAGTCTCACCGATATTTGCATAAGATGCGATCATTAGATCATATATTTGCGGCTCAAGATCTTTTTTCTTAAGAGTAGATAATAACGGCTCTAAGTAAGTAAGAGCTTTTCTGAAAGACTCTTTATATTCAGGACTGTCAGGATTTGAAGCTCTTTTAGCTTCTCCCATTTTTGCATACGAGAGACCGAGATTATATGCCGATACTTCATAATATTGATTATCATGCGGTAAAGAATTGATGCTGATAATCTTTTGAAAAGTTGTTGCAGCATCCTGATAATTTCCAAACTCTATCATTCCTAATCCTGCATCAAATAGAACTGCTGCTACTTTAACAGCATCATCAGCATTATTTGATCTTGAAAGAACAGTTTCGAAAGTTGCCATTGCTTTGTCTTTTTCTCCTAAAGCAAGATAAGTTTCACCAATAGCTTTATATGTTTTTAAGCTGTCAGGTATAATATTGGAAGCAGCAAGGAAATAATTCAAAGCATTTGTATAATATGCTTTTGCGCCTGCAACATCTTTTTTCTGTTCAGCTTTTATTCCTGCGCCAAAGTTATTTGCGCCCTGATTGAATTTCTCAACCCAATATCCGATTATATTCGGAGCGTATGTACTTGATAGCTTTAATGATTGTCTGAATGATTCCTGCGCATCAGAGTAATGCCCGTTCTCAGTTTGAGAATAGCCAAGCATATACCAGCCTTCTGCATCAGTTTTATCTACAAGTAAACCTTTTTTTAATTCTGTTTCAGCCTTAACAAAATCCTTTTGATTGTAAGCAAGCTTGCCGGTAGTTGATTCTGCTGATGAACATCCTGAAAAATAAATTACAGACATGCAAAAGACTGAGGCAAAGAGGAAATAAATTGTGCTTTTTGATAGATTCATTTGAAAAACTCCCTGGTTTATATTTTATTAAGTAAGATAAGCAATTTAACCATTTTATTCAATTTAGAATTTGGAGTAATTATGCAAAAATATAGATCTTAATTGATTTTTATAGAAATGAGAGTTAAAAAATGTAAACTTTTTACAGGAGGGTTTATATAGGTCGTATATAATATAATTAATTTTAACCAAAATCCATGTAGGGTCATCACTTGTGATGACCGGTATAAATCATTGGGAATAAATTTTTATATATATAATAATAAACTAAGTACCTAGAAGTTTTTCGGAGAAAAAAAAGTTGGTTGTTGTAAAGTAGTTTGTTAATTTTGCCTATAGATCATTAGCTTATAGAAATAAACTCCGCTAGGGTAGTTTGAAGTGTTGAAATAGCCATATAACTTCCGGCGTTTTGATTTTGATTTACTAAGGTTTCAATTTCTTTTCCTTGAATAAATTTTAAATCAAAATTATTGACATAAATTTTAAAAAACAATTAATGTTACATTTCGCCAATAGATTCCAATATTTTTATAAAACTTCTACCAAGACTTGTGAACGCAGTGAGTGAATTTAAATTATATTCGTTTAGAATAGAAAGTTTGTCACGAATTGTAGATATACGATTATTACTCCATTTCGTATAAGAATTTTCATTAAAAATATTATAACGATGAAAAGCTAGTAAATGACAATAAACGTGATAGGCACCAAAGGCACGCATAAACGGCCATTTATTTTCATCTTCAGATTTTTCCCAAGGACAAATAAAAGGATCGATATTCTCAATTATATCAAAATTAAGAATATCAAAAGCGTTATAAGTATTAACTAACTTAGAATGAAGACACTCATGATAGAGAGATTCAATTAAAAAAGTTTGCTCGACCAATGCACTTCCACCCAGAAAAATAATCCCGGGTAAGAGTGGGAAACTGAAGCTAGTACCATTAACATTTTTAGAAACTTTGTCCGAAGGAACTACAAGAGCTATAAAACGAATATTTAAAGCAAGATCTTCAATTGGTTCAAGAGCAATTTTACTAAGTTCATTCATAGCTATTTGTAGATTTTCCAAATCAACGGCAGTTGGTATTTTTATCGACCAATTAGAGGCTGCACCTGCAAAAATTGAAAAGGTATTGTAAATATTACATGTTAAAGAAGAACTATCATCATTATCTTTTTTATAAAATAATGAAGGATTAATTACTGAAACAGTGAATGGTGCAGGAGAAATCAAATCTAAATTAATATCAGATGAACTAAATAATGAATCCCGATCAAAACCTTTTTGATTAATTTTATCAAAAAAATCATCAACAGTTAAATCTTTTCCTATTAACTTTGTGTAATTTCGTTCCAAAAATAATCTTAATGATGGAGTTTTTACAAGCATTAAGATTTCATCAGAATTTAAAGATGAATTATTACGAAAGTTAAGAATTTCAGAACTTTTCTTATATTTCTCGGTTAAATGGGTCATTATAGCTCTAGAACTTAATAATGGACT
>JBBRMY010000019.1:0-26425 GCA_038230595.1 Ignavibacteria bacterium | reverse complement strand
GGTCGTGAAGCTGACGCGTTCCCAGTAGTCCGGCTTCGTCGACCCAGATGACCTGTCCCCGAATCTCGCGTTGAAGTTGTTCGTCCTGGAGCAGCTTGGCCACCGTGTCCGCCCTGGCAAACCCTTCCCCTCGCAAGACTCCTCGAGACGCCTCCGCCGAAGGGGCGAACGTGAACACCTGCTTCCCGTGCTGTTCAATTCCCTCCACGCTTTCGAGCATCATCGTCGTCTTGCCCACGCCGGCCGCGCCACGGATCGCAATCACCTTATCCGTCGACTCCCAAACGTGACGGATGGCAGCCTGTTGTTCTCACGGCTTCTCCAAAAAAATATTTCGCTGTTGATGAATATCTTTTGAATGAAGCTATTGAAAGCGGAGTTATTATTGAAAGAACCGGTAAAGGGGATTTTGACCCAAAAAAGATCATCACTAAAACACCGAATGAATTTTATGTTAAGCTTCGCAGTAAGCTTTCACAGATTTTTCTGGTTCCTGACAATAAGATCCTTTGGAGAAAAAAAGCGGTAAAGAAAGCTCATGAGCTCTGGAAAAAATATGATGGCTTTGATATGGTTTTTTCCACTGCACCGCCGTTTACAGATTTTCTAATTGGTATCGATATAAAAGAGAAGTATACCGTTCCACTAATTATAGATTACAGGGACGACTGGATCGATAATCAGATCGGTGTTAAACCTGCCACATTCATGCACCGCAGTTCAAATGTAAGTTCAGAAAATAAAGTCTTAAAAAAAGCTAATAAAGTTATAACAATTAACAGGCGTATCAAGGAGCTTATTATTTCGAGGAATAATAATCTTCAATATAATGAAGTTGCTATAATACCGCAGGGATTTGATAATGAGGATTTTGAAAAAGCTAAAAAGTCCGTTCTTCCAAAAACAGACAAAATGAGATTTACCTATTCCGGAAATTTCTATAATTATAAGAATAAGGTTTATTTTGAAGCTATAAAATTATTTTTTGAAAGTTATCCTCAGTTGCTGAAAGAAGTTGAATTCTGCTTTATCGGGAGTTTTCCAAAGGAATTTCATAAGCTTATTGCAAAGCTGAATATCCAGGATAAAATAAACATTGTCGGATACGTTGATCATTTTGAATGTGTAAAATATCTGGTTGCCTCTGATGTACTTTTCTTAATGAGGATCAATTCCAGGGATAAGGAATTTTCCGCGATGGGTGGCAGCAAGATAGGTGAATATATCGGCAGCAGAAAAAACATTATAGCAAATATTCCAGAAAGCCACACAATGCGTGAGCTTTCGAAGTACGAAGCAGTAAAATTTGTTCAGGATGAATCACCGGCTCAGATAGTAAAAGCAATGTATGAATATTATGAATTGTATAAAGCCGGAAATATGCCCAAGGCTAATGAAGAAATGGTGCAGCAATATGACAGAAGAAAACTTACCTATGATCTTTCTGTTGAATTCAATCATTTCATTGAAATAGAATAAAGAAAGCAATCCCTATAACAACAACTCCACCTGTGAAGATCCTTCTCATCGGAAATGGCGGCCGCGAGCATGCTCTCGCAGAAAAGATCATCTCATCATCTTCCTTCAAAAATAATAAATCCATACTTTACTCTGAACCCGGTAATCCCGGCATAGATGAAATATCCTCTTCTGTTAATATTAATTTCTCAGATTTAAATTCTTTGTCTGAATTTGCATTGAAAGAAAAAATTGATCTGACAGTTGTTGGTCCTGAGGTGCCTCTCTCTTTAGGAATTGTCGATAAGTTTCGGGAGAAAGAATTGTTGATCTTTGGTCCTACTCAGAAAGCTGCAGAAATTGAAAGCAGTAAGATATTCTCTAAAGGTTTAATGCAAAAATACAGAATTCCATCTGCTGAATTCAAAACATTTGAAACTTCAGATCTAAATATCGTAAAGCCATTTATTGAAAAAATTAATTATCCTGTAGTAATAAAAGCTGATGGACTTGCAGCTGGTAAGGGAGTCGTAATTGCAAATAACTTAACCGAAGTTGAAGAAACAATTGATGAGCTTTGCAATAACAAAGTATTTGGTGATTCCGGTACAAGTTATGTGATCGAGAAATTTCTGGAGGGCAATGAAGTTTCTCTTTTTATTATTACAGACGGAGATGATTATATTCTCTTGCCTTCTTCTCAGGATCATAAAAGAATTAATGATAACGACGAAGGTAAAAACACAGGAGGCATGGGTGCTTATTCCCCAACATCAAAATTTTTTACCGATGAAATTCGAAAGAAAACTGAAGATAAAATTGTAAAGCCTGTTCTTGATGCATTAAAGAAAGAAGGCAGAAAGTTTAATGGATGCTTGTATGCAGGCTTGATGATCGATAAAAATAATGAGCCGATTGTTATAGAATTTAACTGTAGATTTGGAGATCCTGAAACTCAATGCGTTATGGAAATGCTGGATGGTGATATTCTTCAGCTGTTTAAAGCATGTGCAGAAGAAAATCTTCGTGATTATAAAAAAGAGAAAGCACTAAATATTAGAAAGGGATATTCAGTCTGTGTTGTTCTTTCTTCCGGTGGTTATCCCGAAGAATTTGAAAAAAATAAGCAGATAAGCGGATTGGATAGAATTGATAAAGATATAAAGATATTTTATTCAGGAGTAAAAAAAGTTAATTCTGAATTGTATACGAATAGCGGCAGAGTTCTCTCTCTTGTTTCATATTCAAAAGTAAGTTTAGAATATGCAATCAGAAAAGTATATTTAAATGTTGAAAAAGTTTCGTTTGATGGAATGCATTACAGGAAAGATATAGGAAGAAAAGGGATTTAATATTAATTTTTTCCAATTCGTCAGCTGAGATTGTTTTGGAATTTATATAATCGAAATACTAATGAAAGTTTTAATCACAGGTGGAACGGGATATATAGGCTCGCATACTGCAGTTGAGTTTCAGAATGCAGGGCATGAAGTTATTATTATTGATAATCTCTCAAACTCTGATATAAAAGTATTGGATGGAATTGAGAAAATAACAGGTAAAAAGCCTGAATTTTATAATATTGATCTTACAGAAAAAGATAAGTTAGAGGCATGCATCAGCAAAATTGGTGATATTGATGTTGTAATTCATTTTGCAGCATTCAAAGCAGTAGGGGAGTCAGTTCAGTTTCCAATAAAGTATTACAGGAATAATGTCACAGGAATGATTAACCTTCTGGATGTTATTTTAAAGAACAATATCAACAATATTGTCTTTTCATCTTCTTGTACTGTCTATGGAGAATCCAAAGATCTTCCTGTCACAGAAGAATCACCAATTATTCCTGCAAAATCCCCTTATGGTTTTACCAAGCAGATCGGAGAAAGACTTCTTGAGGATACAACTTCAATTTCAGACTTAAATACAATTTCATTAAGGTATTTTAATCCCATCGGTGCGCATGATACTGCTTTAATAGGTGAGCTACCGCTGGGTATACCAAACAATCTTGTCCCATTTATTACCCAGACTGCCATTGGTTTACGAAAAGAGCTGACTATATTTGGAAACGATTACGATACCCCTGATGGAACAAATATACGAGATTATATTCACGTTGTTGATCTTGCAAAAGCTCACGTGAAAGCAGCAGACAGAATTGTAAGCTCAGGTAAAAAGCTGGAAGTTTTTAATCTTGGAACTGGAGTCGGAAACTCAGTTCTTGAGGTTGTTAAATTATTTGAAAAAGTATCTGATAAAAAATTAAATTATAAGATCGGTAGTAGAAGAGAAGGTGATGTAGTTGCTATTTATTCAGATACAAAAAAAGCAACAGATGTTTTAGGCTGGAAAACTGAAAGGGACCTTGAGAATTGCCTAACAACAGCATGGAAATGGGAACAGTCATTACAAAAACAAGCTAAGACTAAGAAATAAATTTATAAAAATTGATTTAAATGAACATTACGGAAGAATTTATAAATAAATTATATTCATGTGACAAACGGACTGTTGCAAAAGCACTTACTATAATTGAAAATGATAATGAAGGCAGGAATGAAATTCTTAAACGAATTTATTCACATACAGGGAATGCATTTAAGATCGGTTTAACAGGTCCTCCCGGAGCAGGTAAATCAACACTTACAAATGCGCTGGTAAAACTAATGATTCATAAAGGATTGAAAGTAGGAATCATTGCTGTAGATCCTACAAGTCCATTTACAGGAGGAGCATTGCTTGGTGACAGAATCAGAATGAACGAGATCGGTATGCTGCCTGAAGTTTATATAAGATCAATGGCAACCCGTGGCAGTCTTGGCGGACTAAGCCTGAATGTAGTTGAAGCTTGTGACATTTTTGATGCAGCCGGTAAGGATTTTATAATAATTGAAACAGTAGGAGTTGGGCAGTCGGAACTTGATATAGCAAAAACTGCTGACACAACTATAGTTGTTCTTGTTCCTGAATCCGGAGATTCCGTTCAGGCTATGAAAGCCGGACTTATGGAAATAGCAGATATTTTTACTTTAAATAAAGCAGACAGAGACGGTGCTGACGGAGTTGCTGCTTCAATAAAAAACGTAATTCATTTGAAACCTCCTACAGAAGATAAATGGGAAATAAAGGTCTTTAAAACCGTAGGAACAACTAATAAGGGAATTGAAGAATTATTTTCTGAAATTCTTGTTCATAAAGCTCATCTGGAAGAATCAGGCTATTTAAAGAAGAAAAGAAAGCAGAATTTATTGAAAAAAATACATGAATTGATATATAACAGGCTTGAAAACAAATTCTGGACGGAAAAGAGAAAAACAAACTTAGAAGAGAATCTTGAAAGTATATATTTAAAGAAAAAGGACCCTTATAGCTTTATTGAAACATTACTTGACTAAGAAATCTCATTATTCCCATCCTTATCCTTGCCCATTTGTAAATACTAATTATATCTTTCGTTGCAGGCTTATCCATTGATTTTCCAACAGAAATCCGGTAACTTCAAAGTTATACCTTATTAAAATCCGATTTTTTATAATTTTACTACTTATTTTAAGGAACAAAAATTTTTATGGCAAACACTAAAGAAATAAAGCATCAGAATACCGGCATTATGAACAAGATGCGTGATAAGATGCCTATTATTATAATTTTTCTAATTGTTGCATTTCTTGTAACGATCGTATTTGAGTGGGGAATGAATCTTCTTGGGCTCAGAGAAAATAAACAGCTCTTTGCAAAGATCAATGATGAAGAAGTTACTTATCAGGAATATGAGCAGCAGGTTCAGCAGCAGGTTGAACAAATGAGACAGCAGAATCAGGGAAAAGATATTGATGATGCAACTATGCAGCAGATCAGAGAACAAGTATGGAGCGGCTTAGTTTCGCAAAAGCTTGCAAAGCAGCAAATGAAAAAAATGGGTGTTACTGTAACTGATGCAGAAGTTCTTGACTGGATATACAACAGACCTGAAACTCTTCCTGATCCTATCAAGAAGAATTTTATGGATTCCACAAATACTTTTAATATGGGATTCTACCAGCAGGCCTTACAAATGAAAACGAAGGAAGCTACTCAATTCTGGGGTCAGGTAGAAGCATACATAAGAGAAGTGATACAGTCAAATAAACTTCAGGCAATTGTAACTGAAGGTGTTAGAGTAACAGAAGGTGATGTGCTTCAGAAATATAAAGATGATAAGATCCTTGCTAATTTTACATATGTACCATTTGATCTTTCAATGGTAACAGATACTATGTCATTTCAGGTAAATGATTCAGAGTTGAAAAATACTATGATGATCATAAAGATGAGTTCAAGCAGGAAGAAGCTGTTAAGTTCAAATATGTAACTTTTTCTGACGCAGCAACACTTGAAGATTCAACTACTGCAAAAAATATTTTAACTGCTTTAAGAAAAGATTTACAGAACACGCCTGAAAAAGATTCAGCGCTTATTAAGTTTGTTAATGATAATTCAACGGCTCCATATAATGATGCATTTCAGAAACCAAGTGCTTTGGGTAATGAAGCATTGAAGTTCTTATTCACTGCAAAAGCAGGAGACGTTTCAGATGTGATCATGGCTCCTGATGGATACAAAATAATCAGACTACTTGAGGATAAAGAAGGTGATGAAACTTATTCTAATGCATCACATATCCTTATCAATTTTGGCACAGATACTTTAGCTGCTAAAAAGAAAGCAGATGATATCATGGCAAGAGTTCGAAAAGGTGAAGATATTAATGTACTCGCAGAGCAGCTTTCAGAAGATCCTTCTGCCAAGCAAAACAAAGGTGATCTTGGATGGTTTGGAAAAGGTGCTATGGTAAAAGAATTTGAAGATGCAGTACTGAATGCAAAAGACGGAGAAATTGTAGGACCGGTAAAGTCTCAGTTTGGTTTTCATATAATCAAAGTTATAAAAAAATCTAAAAAAGAATTCAGAGTAGCAGAAGTAAAAAAACCGGTTACCGCAGGTGCCAGAACTAAAGAGCTTGCAAAGAAAAAGGCAGAGGACTTCTATTATAATCTTGACAAGGGCGCAAATATGGATACCCTTGCAAAGCAGTTGAACGTTGTGTCGGCTACAACTCCGGATGTATCAAAAGACGGATTTGTTCCGGGTGCAGGACAAAATAAAACTCTTATAAAATTCGGTCTGTCAAATAAAGTTGACAAGATCGATGAGCCAATAAAAGTCCAGGGAGGATTTGCAGTTTATAAAATCATAGGAAAGCTTTCCGAAGGATATAAAAATTTCGATTCTATAAAGACTGCACAGATAAAGCCAAAAGTTGTAAATGAAAAGAAATTTGTAGCACTTAAAAAGATGGCTGAAGATATTAAAGGAAAAATTGGCGGAGATATAAATAATGTAAAAAGCTTCGGACCTTATACTGCTGAAACTGCAGACAGTGTTTCTATTTCTAAGCCAAATCAAAAAATTGGTCAGGACTTTGTTTTATATCAGTACATTTTTAATAATATGAAAGCCGGGGATATTTCTCCTCCTATTAAAGGAACAAGAGGATATTATGTAATTAAGCTTAATAGTATTACTCCTTTTAATAATGATGAATTTTTAAAAGATGCACCTCAGATCAGGACAACTCTTCTTGGACAGAAAAAGCAATCAGTAGTTCAGGATTGGTTAACCAAGATCCAGAATGATGCTGACATAACTGATAACAGAGACAAATTCTATAATTAGTAATCCATAAATATTTATTTTAAAACCCCCTCGCTTATTGTTTATAATCGGGGGTTTTTTTTGTCCGAATTTAGTTGAATTAATGCATTAATCTTAATATCATAAAAATATGATGAGAATATACATGGCAGGAATGATCTTTTGCTTGTTTACCAATGCATTTTCACAAAACCTGAAGACCAACCCGGGATTGAAAGAATTTGAAATAAACGGATCGTTCAATTACATTTCTTCAGCCACAATTCAATTCTCACCATTTTCACAGGATCTAATTCAAAGAAATTTAACAGCAGACACTAAAGGTGGTTATGGATACGGCATTTCCATAAGGAAAAAATTTCTTTTGGAAAACCTGTATGTCGGATTGTCAGTTGATTATGCATATATTAATGATGAAAATCAGGAAGAAGATTTTATCAATGGCAAAGATGTGATACGGATAAGAGCAGCTGAGAAATTAACAGTAATACCAATAGAGCTTACAGGATATTTCAATACTCCTTCTTTTGAGAGTGACCTGAATATTTATTTTGGGGGAGGTATTGGAATAAATTACGGAGATAGAAAAAGAAAGATCGGAAATATAGAAAGTGAAACTTTAGAAAAGACTCCGGGTTTAAATCTTGTAGTATTATCAGGCTTAGAGTATCTTCTTGAAAAAAACTTTTCAGCCTTTGTTGAGTTCAGGTTCAGAAGCGGTCAATACCGGGTTAACAGCACATATCCTGTAAATTTTGCAACTATTGATGGCTTTAGTTTTCCTTTAAATAATGAAGAATTAAACTCCAGAATATATCTTGATGGTATAAAGCTAAGCTTAGGGATCGGTTATAAATTTTAATAATGAATTATTCTAAAATATTTTCAAAATTTGTGAAATTAATATAAAGATCAATTTGAATATACTCTACAGATATTTTATTTATGTGATTACCGGAGTAGTGCTTCTACAGGTATCGAATCAGGATCTGAACTCTGAGCCGGTAAAGGAAAAGTTTACTACAGATAAATTTATTGTTAAGTGCAAAAATAAGCTGAAGATCTCAGAAGCTACCGGCAAAATATCCCTTCAGACAGGCTATTCTTCTCTTGATGGTTTAATCTCAAAATATAATGTCCGGAATATTGAGAATATTTTTAAATGTAATAATGGAGACGCAGCTCTGTATTCTGAAATGGAAATGGATAAGTACTATCTTTTTTCTATCGACAAAGTTAGTAGTAATGAAATAAATAAGATATCTGAAAAATTTAATAATGATGAAAATAATTATTTTTCAGAACTAAATTATATAGGAGAAGCTGCCGGTAGAAAAGATAATGATATATCTCAATTCAGCGATCAGTTTATTCCAAATGATGAATTTTTTTATAAGCAATGGTACCTCCAGAATAATGGCTCTATAAATCCTTCAAGCAAGAATCAGTCAAAAGCCGGTGCTGACATTAATATGGTGAAAGCCTGGGATATTGAAAAAGGCAGCAGCGATATTATTGTAGCTATTTTAGACTCAGGAATTAAAACCAGTCATCCTGAACTTCGATTCAGGTTATGGACAAATACCAATGAGATCCCGGATAATGGAATTGATGATGATGGTAACGGATATGTGGATGATTATAAAGGATGGGATTTTGCTTATGATGATAACAACACTGAAGATGGCTTTGGACACGGATCCAATATTGCTTCTATCATTGGTTCTGAAGGCAACAACGGAATTGGATTTGCAGGTGTTAATTTCAGATGTAAGCTTATGAATTGCAAAAATCTGAGTTCAAACAATAGCGGAGAATATGTCTGGTGGGCAGAATCTATTAAATATGCAGTAGATAACGGTGCAAGAATTATTAATATGTCTGAAGGTGGAGATACTAATTCCAAAACTCTTAAGATCGCATGTGAGTATGCTATAAAAAAAGGTGTTCTTATAAATGCAGCAATGATGAATAGGGGTGACAACCAGGATTATTATCCTGCAAGTTACAAAGGTGTGTTTGCTGTCGGAGCAACTGATACAGATGATAACAGGTGTGCGAAATTTTCCTGGGGCGGAGGAAGCTGCTGGGGAAATAATATTTCAGTAGTCGCACCGGGAAATAAAATATACGGTGTGGACTATGAAGATATTACTAATTTTGATTCTTATTGGAGCGGAACATCTCAGTCTACAGCAATTGTTTCAGGACTTGAATCTTTATTACTGGCTCAGAATCCAAACCGGACAGATGAAGAAGTAAAAAATATTATCACATCAACTGCAAAAGATCAGATCGGTGAATCAAAAGAAGACAGTCCGGGCTGGGATCCATACTACGGTTTTGGAAGAATTGATGCTTATCTTGCCTTAACATATGACAAAGTATCTTCCGGCAATACCAGGAATGATAAAACAGATAACGACAAAAAGGAACCCCCGCTTGAAAAAACGAGAATTGATGACAAAGGTGATGGAAGTAATGCAAAAAAAGTAGATCCTAAAGCTAATCCTGAAAAATCCACTGATGATAAGCGTGCAAAGAAAGTTGAATAGTATTTAGCCTTTCAAAATTCTCAAATCCAATGATCCTTAATCTTCTGAAAGATGAGCTGATAAATTCATATCATTTATCCTGTCTGATCTATTTTAAAGAGCTTCCTTCAACTAATAAATTTGCAAAAGATCTTCCGGTTTCAAATGATGTATTAATCCTTACAGATCACCAAACTTCAGGGAACGGCAGGTTTGGACGCAAATGGGTCTCTTCATCAGGATGCGATCTTGCTTTTTCAATTGTTAAGAAGTTTGATCTGGGTATCGACTCACTTCATATAGTAAATTTTTACTCGTCGTATACAATGATCCTCACCTTATCAGAATTGTTCGGATCATCTTCAAATAAGTTTACATTAAAATGGCCCAATGATATACTGCTAAATGGAAAAAAAGTCTGTGGTATCTTGCTTGAAGTACAAGATCTGAATGTTCAAGTAAAAAAATTTATAATAGGTCTTGGTGTTAATATAAATTCCAATAACTTCTCAGATGAGATCGCGAAAAAAGCTACGTCCCTTTTAGCTTCCACAGGAAAAATTCAAAGCAGGGAAGATATTTTGATAAAATTTGTAAGTAATTTCTACAAAAACATTAAATTTATTTCTCAGCCTGACAAACTAATGGTATTTTGGAAAGATCTTACAGAAGTAATCGGTAAAAAAATAAATTTTAAGATCGTTGAAGATAGCGAAGAAATTTCTGCAGTTGCAGAAAATATTGAGACTGATGGTGGTTTAAAAGTTAAAATGCAAAATGGTGAATCCAAAGTTTTCTATTCAGGGGAAATAACTTTTGTTTATTAAAATTTGAAATAAAGGGGCTTACTTGTAAATTGATATAAGATTTGAAAATGGGTAAATTCCAATTCACTTTCAATTAAGTGGATTTTTTAGCCAAAATGGCGGAACTGGTAGACGCACTGGACTCAAAATCCAGCGAGACTCAAAGCTCGTAGGGGTTCGACTCCCCTTTTTGGCACTCTTTAAATAAACGATAAGACTATGTGTGGAATTGTAGGTTATATCGGAAAGAAAAACTCTCTCCAGATATTAATTGACGGAATGAAAAGGCTGGAATACAGAGGATATGATTCTGCAGGAGTAGCAGTAATCGGTCCGGATGATAAGATTCATTATGCAAAAAAAGCCGGGAAGGTTATTGAGCTTGAAAAGATCTTGGATACTGATGACCTGGAAGGAAATATCGGAATAGGGCACACAAGATGGGCAACCCACGGAGAGCCTACAGATCTTAATGCACATCCTCATTGTGATATGAATGAAAATATTTACATTGTTCATAACGGTATTATAGAAAATTATAAAACGATTAAGAAAATGCTTTCTATTGAAGGCTATACTTTCAAGACTGATACTGATACTGAGATCCTTGCAAACCTGATAGCCTATCATTTTAAGATCAAAAAAGATTTTGAAGTTGCAGTAAGATTTGCCCTTTCCGAAGTTGAAGGAACTTATGGTTTAGCATGCTTATGCCGTGACGAGCCTAATAAAATTATAGTTGCCAGAAAGGGAAGTCCTTTGATGTTTGGTATAGGACAGGATGAAATTATTATTTCTTCTGATGCTTCAGCTATAGTTAATCACACAAAGAATGTTATTTATCTTGAAGACGGTGAAATGGCAGTTCTCAGGAAGAACGGAATTAAGCTGAAAACAATTGAAGATGAAGATATAGTTCGTGAAGTACAGCAGATAGAATACGATCTTGAAGTAATTGAGAAAAGCGGCTTCGAGCATTTTATGCTTAAGGAAATTTGTGAGCAGCCTGATATTATTCAGAATACATACAGAGGGAGAATTAATTTTGAAACCGGAGAAGTAAAGCTTGGCGGGCTGGAAAGCGTTAAAGAAAAATTATTTAATGCTAAAAGGATCATCATTACTGCCTGCGGAACTGCATGGCATGCAGCTTTAGTAGGTGAATATATGATCGAGCAGTTCTGCAGGATACCGGTTGAAGTTGAATACGCTTCAGAGTTCAGATACAGAAATCCTATTCTTAGTACAGATGATGTTGTAATACTTATAAGCCAAAGCGGTGAAACAGCAGACACTCTTGCTGCATTAAGAGAAGCGAAAAAACATGGAGCAACAACTATTGGATTGGTTAATGTGGTTGGAAGTACTATTGCCCGTGAAGTTGACGCCGGAACATATATACATGCCGGACCTGAAATAGGCGTGGCTTCTACTAAAGCATTTACTTGTCAGATAATGGCGCTAGCTCTTCTTACTTTAATGATAGGAAAGAAGAATGGTACTCTTTCCGAAACACAGTGTAAGGAAATTGCAAAAGAGCTAAAGCTGTTACCGGATAAATTGAAATATATAGTAGATAATCATAAAGACTATAAATATATATCCGATGAATTTAAAGATGCAAAAAACTTTCTATATTTAGGAAGAGGAATGAATTTCCCTGTAGCTCTTGAAGGAGCACTCAAGCTGAAAGAAATATCATATATTCACGCTGAAGGCTATCCTGCTGCCGAAATGAAGCATGGACCGATCGCGCTTATAGATGAAAATATGCCTGTCGTATTTATTGCTACAAAAGATAAAACCTATGACAAGATCATTTCAAATATTGAGGAAGTTAAAGCAAGAAAAGGTAAGATAATAGCTATTGCCAGCGAGTCAGACGAGGATATTGTCAATTATTCTGATTTTGTACTTCGTGTTCCGGATACATTGGAAATATTTTCTGCTATCCTCAACAATATTCCTCTCCAATTTATGTCTTATTATATTGCAACAGCAAGAGGCTGCAATGTTGATCAGCCAAGAAACCTTGCAAAATCTGTAACTGTAGAGTAATTTATTTAATTTTTTAATATTATGCTGCTTTGCAGATCTAAAATGCTAAAGCAGCATTTTTTATTTAAAGAAGCTTCTTAAGTGAACTTTATATGCCTTTTAGCCTTTGAATTTATAGGTAAAATCGATATATTTATAATCTGTATAAATTTTTAACCATTAATACCCCACACTCAATTTTATGCCCGAAAACAAACAAAACGTAGGAAAGATCATACAGGTTATCGGACCTGTTGTTGATATTGATTTTAGTGCAGGAACATTGCCGGCTATTAATAATGCTGTCAGAATTTCAAGAAAAACTTCTGATGGTAAAGATGATATTCTTATAACTGAAGTACAGCAGCATCTTGGTGAATCAAGAGTAAGAGCTGTAGCGATGGATAGTACTGATGGTTTGGTACGTGGTATGGATGCAGTTGATGCAGGTGAGCCTATTTCTGTTCCGGTTGGTATGGAAGTTCTTGGCAGATTGTTAAACGTTACAGGTGATGAGATCGATGGTAAAGGTGAAATTAAAACAGCAAAAAAATATCCTATACACAGACCTGCTCCTGATTTCAAAGATCTTTCAACAGAAAAAGAAATGTTTGAAACAGGTATCAAAGTTGTAGATCTTCTTGAGCCATATACAAAAGGCGGAAAGACAGGTTTATTCGGCGGAGCCGGAGTTGGAAAAACAGTTATTATTCAGGAATTGATCCATAATATAGCTAAGCATCACGGCGGTTATTCAGTATTCGCAGGTGTTGGTGAAAGAACAAGAGAAGGAAATGACCTATATCTTGAAATGTCTGAATCAGGAGTACTGAAAAATACAGCTCTTGTTTTCGGACAGATGAACGAGCCTCCTGGAGCACGACAAAGAGTAGCTCTTACAGGCTTAACAATTGCAGAATATTTCCGTGACGAAGAAGGAAAAGATGTTCTATTATTTATAGATAATATTTTCAGATTTACTCAGGCAGGTTCAGAAGTATCAGCTCTTTTAGGAAGAATGCCTTCTGCTGTAGGTTATCAGCCAACTCTGGCATCAGAAATGGGTGGCTTACAGGAAAGAATTACTTCTACTAAAAAAGGTTCTATTACTTCTATACAAGCGGTTTATGTGCCTGCAGATGACTATACAGATCCGGCTCCGGCAACTACTTTTGCTCACCTTGATGCTACAACAGAACTTTCAAGAAAGATCTCCGAGCTTGGTATTTATCCTGCAGTAGATCCTTTAACTTCAACTTCCAGAATTCTTGATCCGCTTATTGTTGGTCAGGAACACTATGATGTTGCCCAAGGCGTTAAAAAAGTTTTACAGACCTATAATGATCTTCAGGATATTATTAACATTCTTGGTATTGATGAGCTTTCTGATGAAGATAAGATGACAGTATCCAGAGCAAGAAAGATACAAAAATTCCTTTCTCAGCCATTCTTTGTTGCTGAGCAGTTTACAAATTTACCGGGTAAATATGTAAAAGTTGCAGATTCAATTAAAGGATTTAAAGGAATTCTTGAAGGTAAATATGATGATCTACCGGAAAACGCATTTTATATGGTAGGAACAATTGAAGAGGCGATCGAGAAAGCAGCATCAATGCAATCTTAATTATTCCGGAGAAAAATTTGAGTGAGAAAATAATTTCATTAAGCATAGTTAGTCCGGAAAAAATAGTTTTTACAGGAGAAGTAACTTCAATAACTGCTCCGGGTGAATTAGGATATTTTCAAGTGCTGTTTAATCATGCTGCATTGATCTCAACTTTAGGAACCGGAAGATTAAAAGTTATTACTGAAAAGAATGAAGAGCTTTTGTTTGCTTTAAGCGGCGGCGTATTTGAAGTAAAAAACAATAAAGCGATTTTGCTTGCAGACTCAATTGAATCGAAAGAAGATATCGATGTCGAAAGAGCTGAACAGACTTTGTTAAGAGCTAAAGAAATTCTTAGCACTTCTGAAGAGAAAAAAGTTAAAGAAGAAGCAAAGCAGGACATAGTAACAGAACAGAATAAAATAAAAGTTTCAGGAAAGTAAGCTTCGGTTCAAAAGCCAAAGTATAAATTTTTTGTTGGGACCGTAGCTCAGCGGTAGAGCATCTGCCTTTTAAGCCGAGGGTCGGTGGTTCGAATCCACCCGGTCTCACAACAATAGAAAAGCCAATCATAAAGATTGGCTTTTTTGTTATTCTAAAAAAAATTATTACTTCTTCCGTTTAATGAGATATAAAGTTTTTAATCTTTTGTAAGCGGTGGTGTAGTATTTATCTTCGGCTGTCTTGAAATGAGATCATTCATTTCCTTTCTTTTTTGATTTATAAACTTATCAGCAGTTTCAGTTGCAGCACTGTAGTCTTCAGTTCTATAATATTCTTCAAGCAATTTCCTCTCTAACATAATTCCATAAAACATATCTTCACAAGATATTTCGCCATCGATCCATATTTCATTTAGCGGAACGAACAAATAATCTACAAAGCTTCCGCTAGGGCAGAAGTCAGGAAAAATATCCCTTCGTATATTTGAACCGTTAACAAGCCAAACACTAATACTATCATCTATCTTATCTACTTTCTGCAGGTAAACATCTTTTAATTTAACTTTTTCCGGCAAATCTTTAATTTGTCTTGTTGAATCAGTATCACCTGGAAACATCATTGATAAAGATGATTCATGATCTAAGCATTCTTTTTCAAAGCCTCTTCTTAATTTTAATTCGATCTGCAACGAGGAGTCGTGGGAATTTGCATAGCTCCACTTCAGATCTCTCATAAGGTCTCTCTCATTTATTTCGTGCTCTAAAGTAGTTTCATACTCTCTTGCAGGTATATCATTAGCAATCCAGATCTCATTTTTAGGAATGAAAGGATAGCGCATTTCATTTCCTCCGAAAATAAAATCAGGGAGTATCTCATTTCTTACCTTTTCCCCATCAACTATCCAGATATTGTCGTTCTTTATTTTACCGCAGAAAAATCTGTAAATATCATTAGTCTTGAAATGTATCATTTGCTGAGAAATATCAGGGTCCGTGTTTTTATTGCACGATGTAAGAAGAATAGCGCAAAATATAAATGTCAGATAAAATATTCTTTTCATAAATTGAATTGAACTAAAAATAGTTATACAATTCATAAATTGCCTTGTAAAAGTAAATACATATTGTAATTTTATTAAACTTTGAATATTAAAAACCGGGAGGAATGATCAAAATTGGAAAACGAAATATTAATTTATTAAGCATAATATTTGACAAAAGGCATTATATAGCAGCCTATAATAATTTATTGTATTGTGAAAAACCGTTTTCATTCTTCAGGAAATATCTTCTTGATAAAGGAGAATATCCTTGCCGGATCAATTTAAAAACACCTATAGGGAATGTTTCTGCGAAGATATTTTCTTTTTATGATTCTTTAACCTTAAATGAAATATTTTTCAGAGGGGATTATAAAAGCAGTTCAAAAATTAAAACTGTTGTTGATATCGGGGCTAACATCGGCATTTCAGCATTATATTTTCTTTCAAGAAATAAATATGTAAAAGTTTATTTGTTTGAACCTGTTAAGGATAATTTAAAGAAGTTAGAGGAAAATCTATCTGAATATTCAGAAAGAATAACGGTAAGTCCAAATGCTGTTTTCACTAAAAATGAAAAAAGAAAAATCTTTGTTGAAGAATCAGGCAGATTTGGCGGATTAAACCGGGAATTCGCAGAATTTATAGAGATCAACTGCATCTCCATAAATGATGTATTAAAAGGCATATTAGAAAAAAGTGATTTTATTGATGTACTAAAGATCGATATAGAAGGGGATGAGGTTACAGTAACGGAAGCAATTCTTCCTGAATATCTTGTTAAAATAAAAACTATTTTTTTCGAAGTTGACGGGGCGATTAATATGGATGAAAAATATGAGCTATTTCCTGAGTATTTTACAAAAGAAATATACGGCACTGTTTATATTATGAGGAATAAAGCTTTATCTTAATGAAATCAATTCTTTCACTTCATTAAAATACAATAATTCCCGCCAATAAATTTTCAATTATTTAAAATGAAAAATGAAGAAATACTTTTAAAAGCTTATGAGTTTATGTGCACAGCCCGAGCGATGGCTGAGATATATGATGATAACCGCCAGATAACAAAATTTGTACACTCAACTTCAAAAGGTCATGAAGCTATACAGCTTGCAGCTGCTTTTAATCTCACTCAGTACGATTATCTTAGTCCGTACTACAGAGATGAATCAATTTTGCTTGGTCTCGGTTTAACTCCATATGAACTAATGCTTCAGCTTTTAGCTAAAAAAGATGATCCTTTTTCCGGAGGAAGATCTTACTATAATCATCCTTCATTAAAGCGAGAAGGTTTCCCAATAATCCCTCATCAATCAAGCGCAACAGGTATGCAGGCAATTCCTGCTACAGGTATGGCGCACGCAGTATCTTATCTTGAAAGTTCAGGAAAGTTAGAAGGAGATATAAAGCCAATTGTACTATGTTCTCTCGGTGACGGTTCGGTAACAGAAGGGGAAGTCGCAGAAGCTTTTCAAATGGCAGTACTTAAAAAGCTGCCAATAATTTATCTGATACAGGATAACGGCTGGGGAATTTCTGCAAGCGGTGATGAAATGTATGCAATGGATGCATTTGAATATGCTGCCGGCTTTAAGGGAATGAAAAGATTAAGAATTAACGGAACAGATTTTACTGAGTGTTATGATAAAATGAAAGAGACGATCGATCTTGTAAGAAAGAACAGAATACCGGTTCTTGTACATTGCAAAGTTCCATTGCTTGGTCATCACACTTCAGGTGTAAGAAAAGAATGGTATAGAACAGAAGAAGATCTAAGCAAGCACTTATCAATTGATCCTTTTGTTCATTTACTTGATCAGTTAAAGAAAAGGGAAGTCAGTGATAAAGATCTGAATGAGATCGAAAAACGCTCAAAGGAAAAAGTAAAAATAGATTTTGAAAAAGCAGTAGCTGCTCCAGATCCGGAACCTGAAAGTGTTTCACTTCATGAATTTGCACCTACTGCGATCACTGAAGAAAAAGGAAAAAGAAAGCCGGCAAATAAAGAACCTGTTGTTATGGTTGACTCTGCTCTTTTTGCTATTGATGAAATCATGAGATCTGATGAAAAGGCAATTTTATACGGTCAGGATGTTGGTAAAAGACTTGGCGGAGTTTTTAGAGAGACAGCAACTCTGGCACAAAAATACGGAGATGAAAGAGTTTTTAATACACCAATACAGGAAGCATATATTATAGGTTCAACTGCTGGTATGAGTGCTGTCGGAGTTAAGCCAATTGTAGAAATACAATTCGCAGATTATGCATGGGCAGGAATGAATCAGCTTGTTGAAGAGCTGTCGAAGTCATGTTATTTATCTATGGGAAAATTTCCTATTCAGGCACTTATTAGAATCCCGGCAGGTGCATATGGCAGCGGTGGCCCTTATCATTCAGGATGCATTGAATCAAGCTTTCTTCCTGTGAAAGGGATCAAAATTGTTTTTCCGTCTAATGGCGCAGACATGAAAGGATTAATGAAAGCAGCTTTTCATGATCCGAATCCTGTGATCATGTTCGAGCATAAAGGATTATACTGGAGCAAAGTTCCGGGAACTGAAGCAGCTAAAACAATTGAGCCTGATGAAAATTATATTATACCATTAGGTAAAGGAAGAATAGCCCTGGAAGCATCTAACGAAAACATAGAAAAAGGTGAATCACTTGTTATTATAACTTATGGTATGGGTGTTCATTGGGGATTAAACGCTGCAAAAAATTTTAAAGGCAAAATAGAAATAATAGATCTTCGTACTTTATATCCCATGGATGAAGAATTAGTAATGAACTCTGTTAAGAAACACGGAAAAGCAATAGTTGTAACTGAAGAACCTATCTTAAATTCCTTCGCAGAAAGCATAGCCGGAAGAATTTCTTTTGAATGCTTTGAATACCTCGACGCTCCTGTGCAAACATTAGGAGCTCTCAATTTACCCGCTGTTGCTCTCAATACAGGGCTTGAAAAATCTATGTTACCAAATGCTGAAAAACTAACAGAAAAACTACAAATTCTTTTAAATTTCTAATATTATTTAAAAAATCGGGAACAAAAAAGTATTTTTTTTATTTATAAATTTATGATTGTTTTAATGACAACATATAAATTTAAATTAAAGGAGATATTATGAAAGTTTCAAAACTTATTTTTTCAATAATTATGTTTTTCGGTTTGATCTCAGTTTCCAATGGACAGGGTGTATATACTCAGCAAACTTCCGGAGTGACAACCCCATTAAATTCAGTATCTGCTATTAATGATTTTGATGCCTGGATTTGTGGAAATGGTGGTAAAGTTCTCAGAACCACTAATTCCGGTGTTTTATGGTCAGTTGTTACAAGTCCGGCACCAACTGTGGATCTTTATAATATTTATGGAATTGAACAGGGTACTGCACTTGTTACCGGTTCAACTGCAGCCGGAACTTTTGTTTATAGAACTACTACAGCAGGTTCAGCCTGGCAGACTGTATTTTCTCAACCCGGCGGTTTTATAGATGCTATCTGGATGACTGACACATTAAGAGGATTCATGTATGGAGACCCTGTAGGGGGAAGATGGTCGTTATGGCGTACAACAAACGGAGGTGTTACCTGGGATTCAACAGGCTTAAAAGTTACTCCTGCAAACGGATCTGAAGCTGGGTATAATAATGCTCTTTATGTTTCAGGAAACAATATTTGGTTTGGTACAAATAACACTAGATTATATTACTCGAGTAATAATGGAGCTACATGGGCAATTCAGACAACAACAGGGCAAGCTAACACTACCGCTGTTTGGTTCAATACTATAACCAGAGGATTAGCCGGAGGTACTCAACTTATTCAGACAAGTAATTCCGGAACAACATGGAATCCTATGACTTCTTTAGGAACTGGTAGTGTAACCGGTATTACGGGAATTGGAATGAAATTCTGGATGACAAGGCAAGGACCTTCTATCTATTACACAAGTGATGATGGATTAGCCTGGGTAAATGCTTATACTTTAGCCGGAGCATCTTATAATCATCTACAGTTGGCAAGAACTACAGGATCATTAAGCGGTACATTGTGGGCAGTTACTTCAACAGGACAGATAACAAGATTCGGTACAGCAACAGGTATAACTCCTATCAATGGAAATGTCGCAACTGAATATAAATTATCACAGAATTTCCCTAATCCATTTAATCCAGCTACTAAAATTAATTTTGCAATTCCTCATAACGGATTTACTACTTTAAAAATTTACAGTATGGACGGAAGGGAAGTATCGTCATTACTTAATGAAGATCTATCAACTGGAAATTACTCTATAACATTCAATGGTGCTAATCTGTCTTCCGGAATTTATTTCTATGAATTAAGATCTGGAAGTTTTGTAGAAACAAAAAAAATGACTTTAGTAAAATAGAATTTTTTTTAAATACTTATTAAATAAAACAAAAGGCTCTGTTCAGAGCCTTTTGTTTTTATAAAAATTATTTAATCTCATATATAAAAATTATTTATAAGAAATAAAACCTTATAAACTTTTAGAAGATTTTTTTTACCTTTCGAATGAAATTTTATACTTTGATATTTTGTATAAAAAAATCAATATTATAGTCTCATTATCTTCAATTAATTTTTCATATCATAAACGGAAAAGATGAAAATAAAGTTATCTTGCTATAGTGTTTTATTAATTGCCTCAATTGGAATATTATTTGGATTTGACTTAGGTGATGAAATTTATGGATCGAAATCTGCTCCAGACAATTCCCATTATTCTTCGATAGAATACCCACCAAAAAGTACATCAGTTTACATAGATGATTTTAACGGTGACAATTCAATTGCGGGTTTAAATGCAAGAGGTTATAAAACTATTAATCATTCAACTCCTGTCGGATCTACAGGATGGTTTCAGGGTAGCGTACAATTTGTAGCTTATAATGGTCCCGCAGCAGGTTATGTTGCAGCTAATTTTAATAATACAACAGGCGGTTCCGGTGTAATTGATAACTGGCTTATTTTTCCAAGAATATCCGGTGGAATTCAAGTCGGAGATTCATTGACATTCTGGTCCCGCTCAAATGTAACTACCGGAACTAATTATCCGGATTCAATAAGAGTTTATTATTCTGCTTCAGGTGATTCAACTGTAACAGGTGCGTGGGTAGAACTAGGAAGATTCAGAGTAATTAATCCTGTTGCCGGAGCAGCAAATAACGGTTATGAAAAAAGGGGCTTCGTTGCTCCTTCTAACGGAGCTAATGGAAGATTTGCGATTATTTATCATGTAAACAATGCCGGTCCTACAGGTACTAATAGTGATTTTATTGGAGTTGATGCTGCAAGGATTGAAAGAACCATTGCCCCTCCTCCAAATCCAACTACCTGGTATGAAATAAATACTCCTGTAACCGGAATTCTTTACTCAATTTCTGCTCCTGATATAAATAATGTATGGGCTTCCGGAGCTGCCGGAAAAGTTATAAAAACTATAAACGGCGCTACCTTTACTTCCGCATCAGGTAATCTCCCAGCATCAGATATTATTTATTCCATATGGGCTTTTGATGAGAATAATTGTTTATGCTCTACCACTCCTTCTTCTACAATAGCATGGAAAACAACTAACGGCGGAACTAACTGGAACCAGGTTTTTAATCAGGCAGGAGGATTTATTGATGGTTTTTATTTTAAGGATGTCAGCAATGGTTTAATGGTAGGGAATTCAGTAGGTGGCAGATCTTCAATATGGAAAACAACAAACGGCGGAACAAGCTGGGACTCTGCCGGTATTAATTTTAGTTCAACTGCAGCAGGCTGGGTGAATAGCATAAGTGGAAATGGGAATGTTGTTTATTGGGGTACAAATAATTCAAAATTATATAAGAGTACAAACTTCGGTACAACATGGACTTCAACTTCAGCAACCGGAGAAAGTGATAGCTATGCAGTTTACTTTAATGATGCTTCAAATGGTATGATTGGAGGAAATACATTGCTGCAGTCAACTACAAATAGCGGGACAAACTGGAATACAGTAACTCCTCCCGGGACAGTGAATACAATTTTTGGGATCACCGGAACCGGAACAGCTAACTATTGGGTAACCCGTGCAGGTAATATTTATCAGACAACTAATACCGGAGCAAGCTGGACTAATCCGGTAATATCTGGCTCAGGTATTTTTCAGCATATCACGAAATCCAGAACGGGAAGTCCGTATCTTTATGCCTGCAGATCCAATGGTACAATAGCGAAATATGGCGGACCGTCAGTTGGTATAACTTCGATCTCAGAAATTGCAGATCAGTTTTCTTTAAGTCAGAATTATCCTAATCCATTTAATCCGGTAACAAAGATAACTTTTGCAGTTCCTGTTTCAGGATTAGTTACTTTGAAAGTATTCGATATGACTGGAAAGGAAATAGCAACATTAGTTAATGCACAAATGAATAATGGAAATTATTCAGTTGATTTTAATGCTGCAAACTTATCAAGCGGAATTTATTTGTATACTATCAAATCAGGTAATTTTACTGATACAAAGAAAATGATGCTTGTAAAGTAGGCTTCATTTAATATCCTTAAATACAAACCTGCTCTTAGTTTTTTTAAGATCCGGTTTGTATTTAGACATATTTATTCTAACTATACATTTGTGTGCTTTCTTCAATAAGATTGCAAAATTGAGTTGTACAAAACGTTATTTATACATTGACAAATTGTATAAAAACATGAATATTACATAATCCCATTCTATATAAAAAATAGAATTAATTTATAATAATCAAACAAAGAAAAAATGAAAACAAAGATTACTTACAGTGTTATAATGCTTGTAGTATCGTTGGGTTTATTTCTTGGATTTAATGTCTCAGACAATCCAAAAAATAAAGTTGAATCGCCTCAATCACAAACTATTAATCCGGTACATCCGGTTCCATTTGGAACTGTTGTTTATGTGGATAGTTTAAACGGCGCCAATGATACAGTATCATTAAAAAACAGAGGATATAAAGTTTTTAACAGATGTGCAAATGGACCAGGAACTGCACCTGTTTGGAATTCAGGTATTGCAACAGCGCCTGGACCAGCATTTAACGGACCAGCAACTGGTTATGCGTTGTCAACTTTCAATATGACAACAGGAACAAGCAATCAGGATGGCTGGCTTGTACTTCCAAGATTAGCTGGAGGTATTAACGCAACAGATTCATTATATTTTTATGCAAGAAATAATAGCGCAGTAAATGTAGATTCTATCAGAGTAATGTATTCAACGAATGATTCAGTTCCTGAAGGTACCTGGATTGAATTAGGAAGATTTCTTTGTAATGCAACAACTTGGACACGTGTAGGTTTCAAGGCTTCTTCCACATCTGTAAATGGTAGATTTGCAATAAGAAGCAACACAGTTGGCGGTGGACCGACAGGTCCAAACTGCTTTAACGTTGGTATTGATATGATCACTATAGAAAGAGTTGCAGCTCCTCCACCACTTCCAACAACATGGTACGAGCAGGTAACAGGAGTCACAGCTGATCTTTATACAATTTCTGCTGCAGATATAAACAATGTGTGGGCAGCCGGAACAACAGGTAAAGTTGTAAGAACAACTAACGGTGGTACCTGGACAAACGTTTCAGGAAATCTACCAGCAGGAGATATTTTCTATGCATGTTGGGCATTTGATGCAAATACTTGCCTTGTTACAAGTTCACCTGGTGCAACATTTACGTATAAGACAACAAACGGTGGAACTAACTGGGTACAGGTATTTACTCAAGCTGGTGGATTCATTGATGGTTTCTATTTTAAAGATGCAAACAACGGCTTAATGTTAGGTGATGCAGTTGGTGGAAGATCATCAAACTGGAAAACAACTAATGGTGGTACAACATGGGATTCAGCAGGAGTAAACTTTGCTTCAACTGAAGGTTTCTATAATAATTCAATTGCCGGTGTTGGTGATGTAGTTTATATTGGAGGCGGAAATACAAAAATATTTAAAACAACTAACTTTGGAACAACCTGGGCACCTACAGTAGCTGCTCCGGGAGAAGCTAACATTGCTTCAGTATATTTTAATGATGCAAATAATGGCTTGTTCGGTGGAAATACATTAGTTCAATTAACTACTAATGGTGGTACAACATGGACATCTGTAACTCCTCCGGGAACTGCTGGTCAGACTGTTGGAATTGCCGGAACTGCACCAAGCAATTATTGGGCAGCAAGAACCGGTACTGTTTATGCTACAACTAATGCAGGAACAAACTGGACAACTTCTTATACCGCAGCTGGTACTTTCAGACATATGGTTAAAGCAAGAACTGGTAGCCCATATCTATATGCTTGCAGAAGCAATGGTACTGTTGCAAAATATGGTGGCTTGTTCACTGGTGTTACACCTGGTTCAAATGGAGTTGTGTCTAACTACGCTTTAAATCAAAACTATCCTAACCCTTTCAACCCTACTACAAAGATAACTTTTGCAGTTCCTGTTTCAGGATTAGTTAATTTGAAAGTATACGATATGACAGGTAAGGAAATAGCAACATTAGTTAATGGTCAATTGAATAATGGAAACTATTCAGTTGATTTTAATGCTGCAAGCTTATCAAGCGGAATCTATTTCTATACAATAAAATCAGGTAATTTCACTGATACTAAGAAAATGATGCTGATAAAGTAAATTGAATTATCTTTAGTTTTAAAAAAACGGAAGGCTTTGCCTTCCGTTTTTTTTATATATATATTTTTATTATTAAAAAGCAGATAGTGAAAGCCATCTGCTTTTTTTTATGCCCCATTAAATCCAGGCTAAGAGCTAAATAAACTTTGCATTAATCACCCCTGATTTTTATGAAACTTTTTACCCTCCTTTCTGAGTTAAAAGTTTGAAAAGATTTTACAAAGATTGAATATACAATGAAAATTATGTGACGCGGATCCTCCTTCTAATCTTTTATTTAAATCCTAATCCACATTACGTTAAGATCTTTTTTGAAATTCTTCATTGAAATTGAAGAAATAGTATTTTTAAAAATTAAATTCTGAAAGGAAAAATTATGAAAGTTTTAAAAAATTGCTTTTTAGCTGTTATTTTGTTCATTTGCTGGCAAAGCGCTAATGCACAAAGCACAGATGCTATAAATTATGGTCCGAGTAACTCCGGTGGAGTTATTTATCAATCTCCATTGGTAATTGGAACACTATTAGCTAATTATAACCCGGATTCTACAATTGCTGCAGCTAGCCAGGCTGGATATGGTGTTGTCTGGACAGGTTCAAATTTCATTGTTAGTAATTTCAATGCAAATTTATTTTTCAGATATGACAGAAATTTTGTGAAACGGGATTCATTTGCAATTACCGGAGGCTTAGGATTCTTTAGAGATATGACTTTTACTAGAGGCTTATTGTGGGGTGTCAATAACGCAACTAACCCCGGTCAGATAATCGGTGTTGATACAGGTACAAAGGCAGTTGTGAAGGTGATTACAACAACTTTAACAGGATTAAGAGGCTTAGCTTGGGATCCTCAACGAGTTGGATTTTGGGTAGGTACAAACAGTTTTTCAGGTCCTGCAGTTTGTGTTGATACAAATGGTGTAGCTATTCCAGGCGCAACTTTCGCACCAGGCACTATTTATGGAATCGGTTATGATATTGATCCAACCGGACCTTCTTATATCACTATTTCCCGTGATATGACACCTGCCAATACAACTCAGACTGTTATTGCAAGATATAATGCATCTACTTTATTAAAGACAGATTCTATTGTTGTAACCGTTCCGCTTCAAACACCTGCTACTTCTTTGGCATCAGGTGGTTCAGAATGTTACAATAATCTCATTCCGGGAAAAAGAGTTTCACTAGGTCTTGTTCAATCAACTCCTCACAGAGTGATAATAGTTGAACTTGGTGATCTTCCTGCTCCTCCGAATCCTACAACATGGTATGAACAGACTACAGGTCTTACTACGGCATTATATACAGCTTCTGCACCTGACCCGAATGTAGTTTGGGCTGCTGGTGTTGGCGGTAAAGTTATCAGAACAACAAATGGTGGTACCTGGACTTTAAATGGAGGGACACTTCCTGTAAGTGATGTTTATGCAATGTGGGCTTTTGATGCTCAGAACTGTATAGTTACAGAATCTCCAAGCGCTACTTTTGTATACAAAACAACAAATGCTGGTACTTCTTGGGCTCAGGTCTTAACTCAGCCTAATGGATTCTTTGATGGTTTTTACTTTAAGGATATTAATAATGGTTTAGTTATTGGTGATGCTGTTGGTGGTAGAAGTTCAATATGGAAAACCACTAATGGTGGATTGAACTGGGATTCAACAGGTGTAAATTTTGCAACAAATGATGCAAGCTGGAATAATGCAGTTTGTGGAGTTGGAGATGTTGTATATTGGGGAACAAATGCCTCAAAATTATACAAATCAACTAATTTCGGAACTACATGGACACAAACTGCTGCAACAGGAGAGGCTAACAGTGAATCAGTCTGGTTTAATACAACTACCAACGGTATGTATGGTGGTAACACATTAGTTCAAAGAACAACAACCGCCGGTGCAGATTGGGTAACAGCAACTCCTCCGGGAACTGCTGCTGTTACTTCAGGAATTACCGGTACTTCAACAGATAATTATTGGGCAACCCGTGGTTCAGTAGTTTATGCAACCACTAATACAGGATTTACCTGGACTACTTCTTATACTTCTCCTACAGGAACATTTAATTTTATTACAAAAGCAAGAACAGGAAGTCCTTATCTGTATGCAGTAAAATCAACAGG
>JBBRMY010000018.1:0-27001 GCA_038230595.1 Ignavibacteria bacterium | reverse complement strand
GAAAATCTTCAAGAGTTTTTATCCATTCGTTGACGACTTCTTTAGTAATCTTTTCCGGTTTCTTAAACTCTCCAATCGGAAATTTAATATTATACAAAGGATCTTTTTCCTGAGGCATATTATTTGATTTTAAATTTAGGGATATTGGTAAGGGTATTTAAAAATAGAAAAAAATTATTGCAATTAATATGGAAGATAAATACGAATATACCAAACAAAACAAGGTTGCCTGGAATAAAAGGACAGGTATTAATTTTACATCCGAATTTTATGATGTAAAAGGATTTCTTAAAGGGACTAACTCTTTAAAAAAGATTGAACTCGATCTTTTACAAAAAAACATTAGTTATATTAAAGAAAAAACAATACTTCATCTGCAATGCCATTTCGGTCAGGACTCACTTTCCCTTTCACGTATGGGAGCAGATGTGACAGGAGTAGATATTTCTGATACTGCGATCAATTTTGCAAATGAATTAAAGTCTTCGATGAAAGCTAATGGTGAAAACATTAAAGCAGAATTCATTTGCTGTAATGTTTTTGAGCTTGAAGAACATCTTGATAAAAAATTCGATTATATATTTACATCATATGGAGTTTTAGGCTGGCTGCATTCTATGGAAGAATGGGCAAAGCTTATTTCACAATTTCTCAATCCGGGAGGCAAACTGATCTTAGTGGAATTTCATCCGTTCATCTGGCTGTTCGATGAAAATGATTATTCAAAAATAATTTATAGCTATTTCAATCGTTCACCAATTATAGAGACTAAAAAAGGTACTTACTCTGATCCTGATAGTGAAGTTGAATTAACTGATGTTCAATTCAGCCATACGATCTCAGACATTATTTCTAACCTCATAAAACATGGAATGAGGATAACTGACATGCAGGAATATGATTATTCTCCTTATGGCTGCTTCAATGAATTAGATAATCTTAATGGTAAATACCACATAGAACCTTTTGGTGATAAGCTGCCCTATGTGTTTTCTGTAATTGCTGAAAAAGAATAGAAATTAAATTTCCTTCAAGAATGCATTTAAAAAATCAAAATTTTGTTAATATATTTAAATAAAAATAAGGATTTAAATAAATGCCTTTATATAATTAAAACGAGATTTTAATTTAAATACTATTCTACTTTATAGAAATAGAAACACTGAAAATTACAAAAGATATTCTAATCAAAATATGAGAAAATATTTTCTCTTTATTATAATTTTATTGTTAACCTCAACTTTGGCAAATGCTCAATCTAAAGATCGTTTAGATTATCTTAATCTACAAGTAGGTGCTAGATCTACAAATACTTTTATAGATGACGATTTCTTGGAAAGCATTGTTTCTCCCATCGAGCATACTGCAAGTTATAGCTATAATTTTATTCAAAAAATTAGAGTAAGAATAACACTTTATAGAAACTCAGAGAAAATTTATTCAAAAATTTTTGTAAAAGATGTAAGCTTATCACCTACAGATTTAGACTATATTACATTTTATATTGGGAAAAGATTTCCTTTTAGAATAAATTATGACGATTCATTTGATACTTCTTTTGAGTTTTTACCTACAGATTATTAAAACCAATACTGAATTTCTAAACTAAATCGTTCACCAATCAATTCCAAATTCAATTGCAGTTCTTATTGAAACAATATCAGTTCCTGCAATAAATCTTGATATAACCAGCTGCATTAAACCTGTACCTTCCGGTCCTCCGTAATTTTTAACCCATTCGGAAGCCTTGCCGAATTCATCGTAAGCAAGTACGGTTGAAACTTCTTCAGGATTTACTGATCCGTTAGAGATAGTGTTATTTCTCAGCCCCCATTTTTTCCCTTCTTCAGTGATCTTTGCTCCATAATACCCATTTCCTTCGTGAATGTCCGGGAAATGTACACCAAATATTCTTCCTGGGTTTTCATACTCGAGGGAATCAACAACTCCTAGCGAATCTGAAATAAACACGGATGGGTTTAAACCCAACAGAGCAACCTTTCCTCCGCTATTCAGATATTTTCTAATTAACGAATTCTCATTATTTCCTTTTAAAATTGATTTAGGGAAAATATTATCTGAAAAAACTATAACCCCGGTAGTTCGTGAATTGATCTGCTCATTCATATATTTTTCAAGCTGAACTGCATCTAATAATTCATATCCTGAACTTTTAAAATAATCTCTGATATATATATCCATATTGTTCTGAAACCATCGAAATGAATCCTTTGTTTTTGTTCCTTCCCAATATACGATCTTTCTCGATTTAGGACGGTCACTATTTTTTAAGCCGCTTCCTTCAAGTGCATACAGCAAGCCATCATCTGAACATGTATATACTACTCCTCCGCTAACAAGAGGTGTTGATCCTGATCTGGTACCCATTGGGAATTTCCAAATACTTTTTCCGGAATTACTTTCTATCGCATATACATTTCCGACAAAGTCATTTGCATAGATCATATCATTTGCGAGACAGAGCGATGAAAAAATAGCTCCAAATGTTTTAAACTTCCATATTTCTGTGCCTGTATTTTCATCAAGCGCCTGAATAAATAAAGCGCTGCCTGTTCCTACAAATACTTTACCATTATTGATCGCTGTTGAAAGCACCCACGAACCTTTATGATCAACTTTCCATTTCTGCTTACCGGTATTCAGATCTAAAGCATATAAAAACCCATCTCTTCCCCCAATTGCAACAATACCATCTTTGACTGCTGGTGAGCACATAATTGAAGTGCGGTCGTTTGATTCTGATTCAAAATCGAATGAAGCTCCGTCAGTTGAATATTTCCATTCTTCAGTTCCTGTTTGCTTATTCACAGCATATACACACCCATTGCAAGCACCGAAAACTATTTTATTTTCTGAAACAGCAGGTGTAGTTCTTATTCTTGAACCTGCATTGAATTTCCAGAGCACATCCTGAGTATTCAGATCAAATGCATACAAATTTCCGTCACCGCTTCCGATATATAAGATCTGGTTTTCTATTGATGGTGATGAAAGATAATAATCCCAGTAATTAAATTTACCAACTTCCTCCCCCATTTTATATTTCCATAATTCCGTTCCTTTATCGGCAGAAAGTGTATATAGATACCCATCCCTGCTTGTGAAATAAACCTTCCCATTTGTTACTGCCGGTGAAGAATGAACTTCGCCTCCAGTTTTAAAATGCCAAATTTCTTTCCCGCTCTGCCCATCAACAGCATATAAATTATTATCACCGCTTCCGAAATATAAAATTCCGTTATAAACTGCCGGAGTGCTTCTGATCGGACCATCTGTTTTAAAAGTAAATTTTACACCGGAAAGTTTATAAACTGCATTGGAATTACTTACTCCGGTGAGCTGTGCATTTCCACGGAACATAGCAAGATCTGTGTTTGAGATCGTTGGCTGTGCATTCAGAATATATGTACTAAATAAATACAGAATACAAAAAAAGAATAACTTTTTCATAAATAAAAAAAAATTTAAAGTTTTGAATTATTGCAGTCTTGAAATAAAATCTTCTTGAAAGATTAATAGAGGGGGGTAATGCGTATGCTAAATAAGTATAAATAAGATAAAAGATCTCAAGTATTACTCTGGTAAGATCATTTCAAATATATGAATTTTCCCTAATTTTAAAAAACATTCTTTAGTTTATTCATAGCAGTCTAATTAGAGTAATTAGTAAGATTTACTCAACAAAATAACACAATGTGGAAAAAAGTTTTTATTTCTCTATAACTATTTACAGTTCCCTTTTCAGTGCTTCCTTTTCGATTTCTAATTGCTGTATTCTTCTCTGCAACTTATCCAGTTCTTCCGGCATTGAATCAATTTCAATTCTCAGCTTTGCAGCTGATTCATCAATAAGATCAATTGCCTTATCCGGTAAAAACCTGTCTGATATATACCTGTCTGATAATTGAGCTGCTGCGACAATAGCTGCATCAGTGATTCTTACACCATGATGAACTTCATATCTTTCTTTTAATCCACGTAAGATAGAAACTGTATCTTCAACTGAAGGCTCACCAACAAAAACAGGCTGAAATCTTCTTTCCAGTGCTGCATCTTTTTCAATATATTTTCTATATTCATCAAGAGTAGTAGCGCCTATTGCTCTCAGATCTCCCCGGGCAAGTGCCGGCTTCAGCATATTAGACGCATCCATCGAGCCTTGTGCCGCACCTGCTCCAACCATAGTATGCAGCTCGTCGATGAACAAAATTATTTTACCTTCAGATTCCGTTACTTCTTTTAAAACAGCTTTTAGTCTTTCTTCGAATTGACCCCTGTATTGCGCTCCTGCTATCAAAGCTCCAAGGTCTAAAGATATTATTGTTTTGTCTTTTAGATTTTCGGGTACGTCACCATTAATAATTCTATGAGCAAGTCCTTCTGCTATCGCAGTTTTTCCTACCCCGGGTTCACCAATCAATACGGGATTATTCTTAGTTCTTCTTGACAGAACCTGAAGTACTCTTCTGATCTCATCTTCTCTTCCGATAACAGGGTCAAGCTTTCCTTTTTCGGCAAGCTCATTGAGATTTTTACCGTACTTTTTCAGAGATTCATAGGTGTCTTCGGGGTTCTGTCCGGTAACTCTTTGAGAGCCTCGGACATCTTTTAGTGCTTTTAATATTTCATTTTTCTTAACTCCGTTTGAAGATAATAGCTGGCCAACTGCAGTATCTTTTTTGTCAGCAAGGGCGAGAAGAATATGCTCAGTAGAAATATATTCATCCTTAAGATTTTCAGCTTCCTTGAATGCAATATCAAGTACATCAGATAAGGTCTTTGATATCTGAGCCTGAGAAGATGAAGCTCCTGAAACTTTCGGGAGCTTTTCTAAAAGCTCACCGGTCTTGATCTGAATATAATCCTTATTAACTCCAAGCTTTTGCAATAGTGAAACAACAATATTTTCTTTCGATTGTATCAGGGCTGCAAATAAATGTTCGGGCTCAATTACCTGATTGGAATAACTTGAAGCAATTTCTGATGCTACCTGTATTGCATCCTGTGATTTAGTTGTAAGCTTATTAAAGTTTAGCGCCATAGTTTTATAATTTTTGTCATCACTGTAAAAGTGGGGATCCCGAACTTCTGCGAAGCGGACTGAATTTAAAAGGAATTTACATATTCTCTCTCACTTTTTAAAACCACTTTTTAAATTATAACTAACCTAATTAATCATTAAATTACTGCATAATCAAACTATGCACGGAATATCCGCCGTTATAATCTGTAAAAATGAAGAAAAGAATATTGCAGCCTGCCTCGAGTCTGTAAATTGGTGCGATGAGATCATTGTCATAGATGCTTTTTCAACCGACAAAACTCCTGAACTTACTAAACAATACACCGAAAAATTTTTTCAGAAAGAATGGGCAGGATTTTCAGAACAGAGAAAAACCGGACTTGAAAAATGTACACAGGATTGGGTATTTGCTCTTGATGCCGATGAAAGATGCACCTCTGAACTTAAAGAGGAGATATTAAAAGTTGTAAATGATCCTGATTTTAAAGAGAATGGGTATTTCATTCCGCGAAAAAGCTTTTTTGTTGATCACTGGATAAAGCATTCAGGATGGTATCCGGGATATCAGATGCGGCTTTTTAAAAGATCAAAAGTTAAGCTTAATGACAGGATCGTCCACGAAAAATATGAAGTCGAGTCCCCGACCGGTAAGCTGAAAAGCGACATGCTTCATTATACAGTTACATCGGTTGCTGAATTCATGACAAAGATCAATAACTATTCAACGCTACAGGCAAAAGAAAAAGCAGCTAAAAGAAATATTGGATTTTTTGGAATGTTTTTCAGACCAAGACTTTCATTTTTTAAGCAATACATTCTTCGTCTTGGCTTTCTGGATGGTACACCCGGTTTAATGGTCGCATATTTTGATATGATCACTCAAATCCTTGTTAATACAAAAATCTGGGAAATGAAAAAAATTAAAATTGAATAACATATTTCTTATAACTTCTTTTAACTTTATTTTGCATTCTTGCATTCTTATATTTGTAAAGATTCAATAACTAAATCAATTTAATGCCAAAAATAATTTTCGAAATAAACTACGATATCAAACCTGCTAAAAGAGAAGATTATTTGGAGCTTATTCAAAATCTTAAGAGCAAGATCACTTCCAGCTCAAACAAGAATTTTTCTGTTTACGAAAACAAAAAAGGGTCCAATAATTTCAGCGAGATATATCTCTGCGAATCAGAAGAAGAATACGAGAGCATCGATGATAATCAGGATGAAAGCACCGTTGAAATTACTGAAAGACTTTTTACAGAGTTTATTAAAGACGGTAAATGTACTTATTACACAAAGTACGAGCTATAATTCACTCGTAGCATAGCATTGTTTTGCTTATGCAAATAATTTAAATTAAAAGAGCGTTTCTTAACAGGAATGCTCTTTTTTTATTTGTGCTTATGAATGATGTGATAAAATGGCTTTCGGAATTCCTGAAAAAGATAACTTCAATTGATCTTAAGCAAAGCGTTATAATTAAAGTTGCTATCTTCGCTATTACTACATTTCTTATCTCCCTGATGCTTCCGAGTTATAAATCTATTGATGCTGAATATGAAATTGGCACAATTTGGCCTAAGGAGGATCTCATTGCTTCTTTTTCATTTCCGGTTTACAGAGATGAAGCTGATTATGAAAAGCAGAAGCTTGATGTTTCTAATTCAGTTGAAATGGTTTTCGATGAAAAAAAAGTAAATAGAACTTCTCTTTCTGATAGTCTTAAGATGGAGCTTTCAGCTCTTTCCGATTTTTCAAAAGATTCCATTGCTGCTGAACGATATTCAAATTCTCCTGAGAGATCCAATGCCAGAATTCAATACAGTCCGAATGAAATTGCAGCAGTTTCTTCCGTGATGAAATCAAAAAATTCACAATGGAGCGAGATCAGAAATAAATTTATTCAAAACACAATTGCTGCCGAAGATGAATGGATAACAAATATTCCTAAGTCTGATATAAAGAACAAAAAAATAAGTATAAAAAAAGAGAACGATAAGCTTCAGTATACTGAAGATGTCAACAAAATAAATGATAAGCAGGAAGTACAAAACAAAATTTTAACAGAAATTGATCCTGCAGACAGTTCCTTCAGATCAGCTTTAAATAAAATTTCTTCGGGTTTTATAAAGCCCAATCTTATCTTCAATAAAGAATACACTGACCTTATAGTTCAGAGCAAGATCGAGCAGATACCTAAAACGATAGACATTGTTAAAGAGAACGAAAGGATCGTAAGCAAGCATGATCCTATAAACAGAGTTACTAAGCTTAAGCTCGATTCATATAAAAAGATACGCCTTGAAAAGATCGGCATGGAAGATATTTTTCTGCAGTATGTAGGTAAGCTACTTACGATCGTTACTTTGCTTGTAATCCTATCCCTGTTCCTGTATATATTAAGAAAGAAAATATTTGAGGATAATTCCAGACTTGTACTTATCTCTTCATTAGTGCTTCTGGCATGCTTTTTTTCATTCCTAAGCTTAAAGCTTAATGTCAATGCGCCTGTTGAGATACTTATTTTTGCAGCAAGCACGTCAATATTACTGACGATCATATTTGATTCCCGTGTAGCTTTTTATACTACTACAATAAATATTTTTCTTATCGCAGCTCTAAGAGGAGGAGATTATCCTATAGCCTTTATAACATTCTGTGGATGCATTCTTGCAATTTTCAGTGTTCGTGATGTTAAGAACAGATCTCAGATCTTTCGTTCATTTTTTTTCATCCTCGCCGGTTATACAGTCTCAATTTTAGCGATAGGATTTGATAAAATAGAAGACCAGCAGAAAGTTATTAATCAGCTTTTATTCGGTGGCATTAATGCGATCATGTCCCCTATTATTTCATTTGGTTTATTATTTTTCTATGAAAGAGTTTTTAAAGTTACAACAGATCTTACTCTTCTTGAACTTTCAGATTTTAATCATCCTCTTTTAAAGCAGCTTTCTTCAAAAGCACCCGGTACATTCCATCACAGCATTGTAATGGGAAATCTTTCAGAATCAGCTGCAAAAGCAATTGGAGCAAATTCAATTCTTGCTCGCGTGGGCTGCTATTACCACGATATAGGTAAAACAGTGAGACCGCAGTATTTTATCGAGAATCAGATGGAACATAATAGTCATGACTCTCTAACTCCGACAATAAGCACTAAGCTTATAATTGCTCACGTTAAAGAAGGAGTTGATCTTGCAAGGAAATATAATCTGCCGCAGGAAATTATAGATTTCATTCCTATGCATCACGGAACTACGCTGGTTGCTTATTTCTATCATAAGGCAAAGTATGCAAAGAATGGGAAAGGATCGAACAACAATGGCGAACTGTCTGATTATCTTTACAGATATCCTGGACCAAAGCCGCAAACTAAAGAAACAGGTATCGTAATGCTTGCAGATTCAATTGAAGCCAGTACTCGGGCAGTTGAAGACCCAACCCCTAAAAAGCTTGAGAACAGAATTGACGAAATAATTAAGAATCGCTTTATAGAAGGTGAGTTGGATGAATGCGAACTGACTTTCAAAGACCTAACTATGATCAAGCAAAGCTTTTTAAAAGTTCTTATCGGTATACATCATCACAGAATAAAATATCCTGATGAGAAAATACAGGCTCTGAGGAAAAAAATATTTTAATCTTTTTAATATTTTATTTCAGGATCAGAATAATTTAATATATTCCCTTCTGTTTATGACTGCAGACTTCGACTCCAAGCTTAAACTATTTAAAAATTATCTTCGCCAGGAAAGATCCCTCTCAGCAAATTCTGTAAGCGCTTATATTTCGGATCTCAAAAAATTTTTCCTTTTCGTGAGCAAGAATCAGATAGAGCTCATTTCAGAAATTTCAGAAGAAAATGTCCTTTCTTTTTTTCTTGAGCTGCACAGATCACAGAAAGAAAAAGAAGTTTTTGCAGCCAGCACTCTAAGCAGATATCTTTCATCTCTGAAATCATTTTTTAAGTATCTTGATTCGGAAAAGCTAATTGAAATTAACCCTGCTGAAAATATTGATTCCCCTAAGATCACACGAAGTATTCCGGATTTTCTGACAGTAAATGAAGTATTACTTTTGCTGGACCAGCCCGATATACAGCAAAAGCTGGAATTAAGAGATAAAGCGATTCTGGAAGTGATGTATGGCTCGGGCTTACGGGTCAGCGAACTTATTAATCTTAAGATCTCAAGTATTTTTTTTGAAGATGGATATTTAAGAGTTTTTGGAAAGGGCTCAAAAGAAAGGATTGTGCCGATCGGCAGCAAGGGTCTTGAGTTTATCAGTATGTACATACTTAACAGCAGAGAATTGTTAAAGAGACAAGGATCGGAAGATTATGTATTTCTTAATTTTCGCGGGAAAAAGCTTTCAAGAATGGGGATTTGGGATATTATCAGGAAATACAGCATGAAGGCAAAAATCGAAAAGGATATTCATCCTCATACTTTGAGACATTCTTTTGCTACGCATTTACTTCAGGGAGGTGCTGATATAAGAGTAATTCAGGAAATGCTTGGACATTCAGATATTTCTACAACTCAGATATATACTCATATTGACAGAGATTACCTGAGAGAAGTTCATAAATCATTCCATCCTAGAGCATGATTGTGAATGAAAATTATTTATCAAAACAAGAAGAGACGCCATGGGGCGTCTCTTCAAAAACAAAGCACGAAATAATAGTATTAAAAATTAATTGCTGGCAATATTCAGTTGATCGGATTCAATTAGCTTTCTGTCAACATTTGAAAAGTTCAAAGTATATTTACCGGGCTTATAAAAATTAATAATTTCATAGAAAGCATAATCTGAGATCTTATCCATTTTATAATTCTGAACATCATGAAGTGGATCATTCATGTTCATAACTTCCAGATATATTGTCGGATCTTTATAACCTTGAGCACCTGTGAATTGTATAGATTTTTCTCCTAAAGAGTATGAAGGATTGTTTGCCAGATCCGAGTTATATATAAGCTCAACCTGTGAAGCTTTAACTTCTTTAAAGAGAGTGATATCTTTTTTTATTCCAAAAAAATCTTCACCCTCAGGAACAGTAATGAAGCGGTAAACAAAAAATACTGCGATTATCAGTAAGAGCTGAATTAAAATAACTTTTCTAAACATTATGGTTTTTATTAAATATTAATCTATAATACAAATAAACTTCTCAACTGTGAAATATAAATAAGGCTTTTTGTATCTTGTATATTTTGTTCCAACCCTAAATTTTCATCGAAAAGTGCCCAGAATGTTAATTATATCAGGTCTTTTGTATCTTAAACAGTAAACTAAATGTGTATGATTATATGACAATCTACAAGTTGTATAACAAATAAACAAGTAATATTGCTATTAACAACTGATTAGATAAAACTATTACTTTTAAGGTTTATTGTTAAGGGTTTTGTTTATCATTTCTTTTCAGAATCATTTCTTATTATTTTAGCAAGTATATGCATAAAGCAGTCGAGTTTATAAACATTACGAAATCATTTACGGGATGCATTTCAAACGATAGTGTATCTTTTTCTATACAGAAAAACTCTGTTCATTGTTTGTTAGGTGAAAATGGAGCCGGTAAGTCCACTCTGATGAAAATTCTTTTCGGAGAATATCAGCCCGATTCCGGAACAATGAAAATAGATGGTAATGAGGTCAGATTCACATCTCCCTTAGAAGCAATAAAGCTTGGCATTGGAATGGTTCATCAGCATTTTATGCTTATTGAAGATTTTACTGTTTGGGAAAATGTTGCATTAGGCTATGAAGAAGTAAAAGGTTTTAAGATCGACAAAAACAGTATCATTAAGTCACTAAATGAACTGATCTCTAAATACCATCTTGGAATTGATCCTGAAATGAAAGTTTCAGATATCAGCATAAGCGCTCAGCAGAAAACTGAAATATTAAAGCTTCTCTACCGAAATTCAGAAATTCTTATTTTTGATGAACCTACAGCAGTACTCTCCCCTGTTGAAGTAAACGAGTTTTACAAGATAATCAGGAAATTTATCGAAGAAGGTAAAACCATAATTCTCATTACTCATAAGCTTGAGGAAGTTCTTGAGATAGCGGATAAAGTCTCTATACTTAGAAAAGGAAAGCTGGTTTTTGAAACTACCCGTGAAGCTCTAAATAAGGAGATTCTCAGCAGAGAGATAGTCGGCGATGTGAAGATAGAGCCTATTGGAGAAAAGCTGGATCATACAGAAATTCATAACCCATATATTGCATTTAGTAATATCTCATTGGATGAAAATGGAGTCTTTTTATTAAAAGATCTCAACTTTGAAGTTAACAAGGGTGAGATCGTTGGAATCTGTGGTGTTGAAGGAAACGGGCAAACGGAAATCGTAGACATGATCTGTGGACTTAAAAAGCAGACTCAGGGGGAACTGCGTCTAAAAGAAACTCCAGTCTCCCTTGTTCCTGATGATAGAATAAAAAAAGGAATGATTTCGCAATATTCAACTGCTGAAAATATCCTGTTAAAGCAACATGACAGAAAAGTAATAAGCAGCAAATATTTATTTGAATCCGGCAATTATATTATTGAAAAATATGATGTCAGGCTAAATGCCAGGAATTCCCCTTTAGGCTTACTTTCAGGTGGTAACCAGCAGAAAGTTATATTTGCCAGAGAGCTGGAATCTCATAAAAAAATAATGGTTTTCCATCAGCCAACCCGAGGAGTAGATATCAATGCAGCTGCTTATATTCATAAGAGGATCGTTGAACAACGAAATTCCGGAAAAGCTATATTGGTCATCTCATCTGATCTTGATGAATTGTTCAAGCTTGCTGATCGCTTGTTGATAATATATAAAGGGCAGATCGTAATGGAAATTTCCGGAAAGGAATTTCAGGATACTTCTGCTCATACTGAATTGCTGGAAAAGATCGGAAAAGCCATGATCGGAATTTAAGAAATATTATTTATATGCTTACATCATCAAATAAAGCTAAGACATTATCTACTAATGAAAGGTTCAAACATTATTAATTCTTGACACCTAAAGCGAAAATAAATCTGATATCGATCTCGATATCTCTAATTATAACGGTTGCTCTTACGTCCATTTTAATAATCGTTATTGGAAAAAGCCCTGTCGAAGTTTTCGGCAAGCTTTTCCTTGAAAGCTTTAGCTCCGGCTATGGTATCGGACAGGTTTTGTTCAAAGCAACACCGCTGATAATTACAGCATGCGGACTCGCATTCTGCTTTCATGCATCTATATTTAATATTGGAGCTGAAGGTCAGATAAATGCAGGCTCTTTCGTAATGGCTCTTGTAGCTATCAAGCTTGCATTTCTACCGGTATTTCTTTCTCTCCCTTTAAGTATACTTGCAGGTTTTTTAACTGGAGGGATAGTAGGTTACATTCCTGCAATAATTAAAATAAAAAAAGGAGTAAGCGAGGTTATTACAACCATAATGCTGAACTTTATCATTATGGCACTTGTAAATTATTTTCTACTTAACTTCATGGCTGTTAAGTCAACCATGAGAACGGAAAAGATATCTGATGATATGATGTTTTTGAAATTCGCAAACTGGTTTGAATTTTTTCATGGGTCTTCGCTTAACATTGTATTTGTATTTGCACTGATCATTGCTGCTCTTTCTTATTTCATTATTTATAAGACAAAATTCGGTTATGATATTCGCGCAGTTGGATTTAACAAAGTAGCTTCAGAATATATCGGGCTTGAGCCTTCAAATCTTATTATTAAAGTATTTTTTCTGGGTGCAGGAATTGCAGCTCTTGCAGGAATGAATTTCATTTTCGGCTATAAAGGATATTACGAATATAACTTCACAAACAATTTAGGTTTCACTGCAATTGCTGTTACACTTCTTGCAAAAAATAATCCTGTTGGAATTGTTTTCTCTGCAATACTTTTCGGTGTTCTGGATTATGGCGGACTTGCAATTAATGAGCTTATCCCAAAAGAGATAATGTTTGTTGTTCAGGGTCTTGTTATACTTTCAATTTTATCTGTAAACAGCATAGTAGAAAGAAAATTAAAAGGCAGGTTCGGATCATGAACCTGGTAAACACTCTTATATCAGCTGCATTTCTTGTTTCAGTTCTCAGAGGGATTACCCCGTACTTTCTTGGAGCCAGCGCTGCAAATTTTTCTGAAAGAGGTGGTGTAATAAATATAGCTATAGAAGGATTCATGACCCTTGCTGCATTTACTTTCGCTGTTACTATGTCTTTCACCGGTAATGCCGCTCTTAGTATTTTCACAGCATTGTTCATCAATGTAGCTTTCAGCCTTTTGTATTCAGTTTTTACTGTAAAGCTTAAAATAGATCAGATAGTAACCGGAGTGGGGTTTAATTTATTTATAGAGGGCATCACAAAATTTTTATTAATGTATTTCTTTCACAGCTCAAGCAATACTGAAAGAATAGAAGATATTCCGCTAATCCCCGGATTAAAAAGTATTCCTTTGTTCGGAGAATTTTTTGGGGATTCAATTATTTTATTCGCTTATTTACTAATGCCGCTTTCGTTTTTTATACTGAACAGGACGAGATTCGGACTTCGCTTACGGTCTGCAGGAGAAAATCCTAAAGCCGGTGAATCACTTGGAATAAAAATAAGAAGTTACCGTGTTTATGGAATTATGATCAGCGGTTTGCTTAGTGCTCTCGCAGGTATATGGCTGGCGGGAGAGCAGAATTCATACAGTGATTTTATGATAGCCGGAAGAGGTTACATTGCAATAGCTGCAATGATAATCGGGAAATGGAAACCTGTAAATATTTTTATAGCATGCCTTATGTTCGCATTTTTTGAAGCTTTGCAGATCGCAATTCAGACTTCGGGGACAGGATTTCCCACACAATTTATTCAAATGCTTCCTTATCTTATAACAGTTTTAGTGCTTATAGGCTTTATAGGAAAAACAAAGCCGCCTGCTGCAGACGGTGTTCCATATTAATTTAAAATTAAAATTTTATGCAGGAAAAAATAACAGATAAAAGTAATTTTATGTTCTACTCGCTTGTTCAGGACTTTCACATGCGCGGCATGGTTTATCTTGGAAAGCTGAAAAATCCTATGACTGATAAAATAGAAAAAAATCTTGAAGCGGTTCAGATCATTATTGATATGCTTGATATGCTGAAAGAAAAAACTGTGAATAATGTCAAGGATGATGAAAAGAGATATCTTGATCAGGCTTTAATGGATCTCAGATTAAACTATGTTGATGAAGCTGCAAAGGAAAAAGATGGTGGTAGTTCTCAGGATACTTCCGCAGCCGGGGAGATTACTTCAGATAAAAAGGAAGAAGCTGACAGTAGCAAAGAGCCGACAGATATAAATAAAGATTTTAATCCCGAATAATAATGTTCATAGGTATAAGAGGAAATATTTCTAAAAATTCAATAGGAGCATCAATTGCTCTCATTGTATCGGAGCTAAAAAAGAAAAATGTTTCTTTTGCCCTCGATACTGAGCTTAGAAAAGTATTACCAAAAAGTTACAGGTCATCTCTTTTTATGCCATTTAAAAAACTTCTGAGATCATCAGACATTATAATTTCAATCGGAGGAGATGGCACTTTTTTAAATACTGCAAGGCTTGTTGGCAAAAGCGGAGTCCCAATTCTTGGAATAAATACCGGCAATCTTGGCTTTCTTGCAGATATTACACTTAGTGAGTTTAAGAAATTTTTAGTAACAATCTTAAATAATAAATACAGAAAGGTTGAAAGACAGCTTGTTGAAGCAATAACTCCGAATGGAAAAATTCTGACAGGGTTAAATGATATTGTAATAGATAAGTTCGATTCTATAAGAATGATCGGGATAGAGCTGTTTTATAACGATGAAAAAGTTTATACATGCGTCGCAGATGGAATTATAGTCTCAACTCCTACAGGGTCAACAGGATACTCATTATCAACTGGTGGACCGATCGTAAGTCCAAGAAGCAGGGTGTTTGTTATCTCTCCAATATGCCCTCACACTTTGAATATTAGACCGATCGTAATCCCTGATGACGGAAGAATTGAAATAAGAATTAATACGACTTGCAAGATCAGGCTTACTGCTGATGGTCAGGAAGCTTTGCACATCAATTCACCGGGCTCTATTATCCTAAAAAAAGCTGACCACAGTATAACACTGGTCAGGAAGCCAAGTATTACATATTTCAAAACATTAAAAACGAAATTATTCTGGGGCGAGGATAAAAGAAAAAATAGTAAGGATTAAGGATTTAAAGATCCGTGTTGTAATTCATTTCAGTACCTCTTCATAAAATTCTATCACTTTATCTGTCATTTTTTTCAAAGTAAATTTCTCTTTCAGATTTTCCAGAGCTGCTTTACCAAAAGATTCTCTTTCTGATTTGTCATCGATTAAAAACTGAAGTCTTTCAGCAAATAGAACAGTATCTTTTTCCTCTGTAACAAAACCGGTTTTGCCTTCAAGGATCATTTCAGCTACATCACCAACTCTTGTAACTACAGCCGGTATTCCTGTGGCAAGAGAATATAATACTGAAAAAGGAAAAGTTTCTCCTCCCCCTTCAATTGATGGATGTGCATAAATATCAAAAGTAGAATACATAGCCTGCAGGTCATCTCTGAATCCTGCAAAAATAATTTTATCATCTAATCCGAGTTCTGTTGCTAATTTCTTTAGTGAGACTCCAAGTCCCCCGTCTCCGACTATAATTACTTTAACATTCTCTTGATCTTTTAATAATTCCATCGCTTTTATCAGATATTCCTGTCCTTTAAACTCTTCAAGCCTGCCTGTATTTCCAATAAGTATCTCATTTTCTTTAATTCGAAATTCATTTCTGACATATTCACGAAGCGAGCCATTTCTTTTATTTAATTCAGGATCTATTCCAAGCTGAAGCACTTTGATCTTTTCTGCTGCAATTCTGTCCTTTTTAATTAGGAGTTCTTTTACACAATATCCATCTGTTATAAAAAGATCTGTTGCATTTTTATTTCTGTATTTTTGAGTGAGATTATTGTCGATCGACTGGAATGAATGAACATTTGTTATGTGCTTTTTACCTGCCAGTCTTGCAGCAAAAGCACCTGCAGTCCTGTCATAATTTGTATTTGTATGAATTATATCTATATCATTTTCTATAGTATAATTTTTAAGGATCTTAATATGCTTAAGCAGCTTTCCCTTTTCCGGGAAATCAAGACCGAAAACTTTTACTCCGGCTTTAATACATTTTTCATACAGCAGGTTTTTAGTATGGCAGCAGACTGTAACATCAATATTCCTTGAACTCAGTTCTTTGGAAAGTTCAAGAACATAGTATTCACCGCCGGCATATATAAGAGATGCATTTGTCAGCAATATTTTTGGATTAATGCTCAAATGATGAATTCTTCAGGCATGAATTTATGAAGAAGGAATGGTATAGCCATCAGGAACATGAGCACATTAAATACTTCAGCATCTCCGAAATTCCATTCAGTGAACCCCGTTATCTGAAAGCTGATCTGAACAAGTATTGAGCCAAATAATAACTGCTTAATACTATGATTTTTGCAATTCTCAAAAAGCTTTACTGTTCTAAGAATTAATGCAGAGAACATTCCTATATATCCTATTGCTCCGATAATTCCTGTTGTTGCAAGTATCATTATAGGGTTACTGTGAAGATGGGCAAACTCTTCCATTTGCTTTCCGAACTCCGGCATATAGAACTTGCATACCTGCATAATATTATTATCACCAACACCTATCAGCCAGTTATGCTTAAAGATCTCAAGTCCGTTTTGCCAAATAATTGCTCTTGAAGATGCCGATGCATCATCTGAATTAAAAATACTCTGAACCCTGAACATTCCTTCAGGCAGTGACATTGCTAAAAGTATAGTGATAACAATAAAGCCGACTGCAAATTTCCAGTTGTAGTAAAATCCATAAATAAGGATGCAGATATAGATAGCAACATAAACTGTTCTTGACTGAGAAAGAAATATGGAGGCAAGCAGAGGAATGAACATCAGTACAATATATTTTTTCTCAATGATCAGATTACTTTTCCAGAAAAGTAGCGGAAAAAGCTGAACAAAGAACATCATCTTTATTTCAGATAGAGTAAGAGGATGATTAAGATAATCAATTCTTATCTGATTAAATGGAAGATATATCAGATCCTCTTTCAGGTAAATAAAGAAATAGACGACTTCCAGAAGTGCAATTATTGCTGTTGCAGCTGTGCAGGCAATTAAGATCTTCCTGAGAGTTTCAAAGTCAGTAATTTTTATTAATGAAACAAAAAATATTAAGTATAACAAATTTCTTTTGAATCCAATTAATGCTCCGTCAGGATAAAATGCAAATATCCTTGAGAAAAGATCTGCAAGAATAAGCACAACAATAAAAATATTTATCCATCTGATCTCTTTAAAAAGTAACTTGTCGTAGTTCAGCTTTCTGTCTATGAAAATAGTATGCAGTATCCATAACCCTCCCCAGATCCCAAATGCAATTGAAGAGACAGCAATTGAAAAGCTACCTGCTACTATTTGTATAACGAGGCAGGTGAGAATGATGTTATTTACATATTTATTTATCCGTTCCAATTAATAGTTTCTCTTTATTCTTTTTAAAACAGGATCGAGAAAAATTAAAATTTTTCTTATCCAGTCAGGCTTTTGCTTTTCAAGCATTGCATCAAAATCCAATTGAGAATTTTTTATCAGTTCTTGCATCACTTTTGGATGAGTACCTTTAAAAACTATCAGATCCCCAAAATCTTTATAGCTGGTGAGCGTGCTTAATATTATTTTATATTCTTCATCATTACTATACAGCTTTTCAAATCCCTTTCTTTTCAGCAGCATGGTTTCAGCAGGCTTTACCCATCCGTAATGATAAACTTCAGCATCGATCTGCTTGTATTTAATTTTATCTGGTCTGTCCGAATATTCAAAGCTTAATGCATCACCTTCTGAAACAATACTTTTATGATTCTTTACTATTCTGATCTCTTTAACATACCATTTCCTGTAATTGTCCTGAAGATATTCGTAACTCCCATAAAAATGCTTATACCAGAATCTTAAGCCGTCAACTTTATCATTGTTAAGATTTAGCTCCATCTCTTTTTTAATTACATCAAGATATTTCTCATGAATTACTTCATCTCCCTGAAGATAGAACAGCCAGTCTCCTGTGCATTTTTTCCGCGATTTATTTGTTTCAACTGAAAGCATCTTACCGCCTTCACGCAGGCTGTCATCCCACTTAGATTCAAATACTTTTATTTTATCGGGATGTAAGGCAGCAAGCTTATTAATTTCCTCTGTCGTATTGTCTTCTTCAGAGATGCCGGTATTGACAATAAATTCATCACATAGAGGTAAGATAGATAGAATAGATTCTTTAAAAGGGTATCCGTACAGAACTCCATTTCGGATAATTGTGAAGCCCGATACTTTCATTTAAAATTAAATTTATTAAGAATTATTCTCTGACCTGAGGAACTGTATATTATAAAGCTTCTCATATATTCCTCCCATAGCAAGCAGATCAGAATGCTTTCCCTGCTGAACTAATTTCCCTTTTTCTATAACAATTATTTTATCTGCATTTTTTATAGTGGAAAGCCTGTGAGCAATTACAATTGAAGTTCTTCCCTGCATTAATCTTTCTATAGCTTCCTGTACAAGTAATTCTGATTCTGTATCAAGTGATGAAGTTGCTTCATCTAAGATCAGAATGGGTGGATTTTTTAAAAGTGCTCTGGCGATGGAAAGTCTTTGTCTTTCTCCTCCGGAAAGTTTCACTCCTCGGTCTCCTATAAAAGATTCATATCCATTTTCAAAATTTGAAATGAAATTATGAGCATTAGCTGCTTTGGCTGCTTCAATTATTTTTTCTATTGGCAGGTTTGATTCGCCATATGCAATATTATTTCTGATAGTATCATTAAACAGCAATGTCTCTTGAGTAACTATTCCCATTTGCTTTCTTAAAGAGCCTGTATTAATTTCTTTAATATCAATTCCATCAATTAAAATGCTTCCTGAAGTAACATCATAAAATCTTGGGATAAGATCAGCAAGCGTTGATTTTCCTGCTCCGCTTGGACCTACTATTGCGATTATTTCACCCTTATTTATAGTCAGTGAAATATTATCCAGAATAGTTTCACTTTTTTCATATTTGAAAGAGATATTCCGAAAAACTATATTTTCTTCAAATGATTTCAATACAACTGCATTCGGTGCATCAGATATTTTTACATCTGTATCAAGCAGCTTAAAGATCCTGTCGCTGGCTGCTGAGCCTTCCTTAATGCTGTTTGAAACCTGTCCCGCCAGCTTAAGAGAAGGCAGAAGCTGGGAAAAAATTGCAAGGTATGCAATGAAGGAGCCTGGAGTCATATCACTTTTATCAACAATAATATCTCTTCCAACTATAAAAAGTATAACAACTATTACGATTACTCCTATCTGTTCAGAGATAGGACTTCCTAATGATCTTTTTCTTTCAAGACGGGTAAGAATTTGAAAGTAATTTTGATTTTCTTTTCTGAATCTTTCGCTTTCATATTCTTCCATATCAAAAGCTTTTACAATTCTTATACCGCCGATCGTCTCATCAAGTATGGAAGTTATATCTGATACTTTTTCCTGAGATTTTGTGCTGCTTCTTTTTAATGAGTCACCAATTTTGCTGAGAATAAAGCTTGTGATAGGGGCAATTAAAAAAATGATCAGGGTCATCTTCCAGTTAAACAGAAAAAGTATGACTACATATGAAATTATCTGAGGAGGATCACGGAATATACTGTTAATAACTGCGATCAGAGAATCTTTTGTTATCTGAACATCATTAATGATACGTGAAATAAGATTTCCTTTTCGCTCTTCAGTAAAAAAGCTGAGAGGAAGCTTGAGATATTTATTGTACAGATCTGAACGGAGATCCCGCAGAATTCCCTGCTCAACTGTTGACATGAAATACGACTGGAAATAAGTAAACAGGTTCTTTAATGCAAAGGTCACAAAGATTATCAGGCAAAGGTACATTAAGACTTCTGTCTTATCATACTTTAAAAGAATGCTGCCAAACTTGTTTATAATGATGTTTTTAATATCAAAAATGCTTGTTGGCTCCTTGCTTTCTACTTTTGCAGTATTAAATAGAAAGTCAACGAAAGGCAGAAAAGCCAGCAGAGACAGAAGATTGAAAAGCACTGCCAGAAGCATGCAGATATTTGCAAATGTCAGAGGCTTGTAAAAAGGACGCAGGTATTTGAAGAGTCTTCTGAAAGATTTCATTATTATAATTTACCAAATACTTAGGATAGTTGTAAGTCAGGTTTAATTTGAAATACGGTATGGTATGTGCATTATAGTAAATATATTCGGAGGTAACTATCCGTATAAAATGTTCCGGGGCTGGGTATAAAGTCTTAAACTTTTTTAACTTTATAAACCTTTATCTTTGAGTTATTTTACTAACTGAGCCTGTAAACTATTTTAAAGGATAAAATGTTCTAGTGGTATATAATCTTATGAAAAATTTTCTAATGTTTTTATGCATGCTTTCGATAGTATGTCCTGTTATTTACGCATCTAATTCACCTTTAGCTCAATCTTCTGTAAAAAATCTTATTCCTGATGATGAAATAAGGTCCGTATTAAATGATGTCTATAATGTTCGTTTTGACCAGGCAGAATCAAAAATAAAACAGATTCAATCAAGATATCCTCAAGATGTTAAGGGCTATTTTTATGGTTCTGTTATATATTTTTATAAAGCCATTTCTTCCAGAGACGACAATATGTTCGACAAATACATTTCTCTGGCTGATGATGTGATAGAGCGATGCGAAAATATTCTTGATAAGGATGAGAACAATGTTGATGCAATGTATTATAAAGGTCAATCTCATAGCTATAAATCCCTTCTAATGCTAAGTCTTAATAAAAATTTATTAAGCGCTGCTTCTAATGGGAATACAGGTTACAGGCTGCTTAGCGCAATTGTAGAAAAGCGTCCTGACTTTTATGATGCATACATGGGTCTTGGCTTATATAAAATAGCTATAGGCTTCGTACCTGAAAAATTTCAATGGCTTCTTTCTATAATTGGATTCAAAGGAAATATAAGCAACGGCATCGATATGCTTAAAGTTGCAATGGAAAAAGGGAAATATACTAAAGTAGATTCAAAAGTTTTCCTTTCAATTTTTGCAATGAATGAGCGTGAAGAAAATAACAGTGAAGCTATCGGTCTTACCAGACAACTTGTTGAAGACTATCCGGAAAGCCCTGTGTTTAAAACTCTCTATGCCGGAATGATAATGCAGGATTATAAGATAGATGAATCAATTTCTATACTTAACACAGCTCTGGAACAGAATAGAAATTCACTTCAGAAAGAAGTTTCAAAAGGTATTTATATGCTGCTTGGAAGTGCATATTTCAGGAAAAATGATTTTGTTAATTCAATTAAGAATTTCGAAGAGAATATAAGACTGGAAAAATTTGATGACAGGTATAATGTTTCCATTTTTACTTTAGGTGTTGCTTATGATATGACAGGCAACAGGCAGAAGGCAGTTGAAACTTATAAAAAAGTTAGGAAAGATTTTGTTGAAGAGCGTGACGGAGAAGCCGAAAAATTCTTTTACAGGCTTGCTCAGGAAAAGATCAGTGAACCTTATAATAATTATGATAAGTTGCTTTTAAATGCTGAGAATATCAGGGAGTCAGGAGATTTTGATCAGTCAATTCATTTGCTTGAAGATGCATTGACAAAGGACGAGTATATGAAAAACATTTCACAGGATAATCTTATTAAGATCTATTATTCGCTCGCAAGCTCTTATGAGAGGAAAAGAAATGATACTAAAGCCGAAGAGTTTTTTGTTAGGGCAGTTAATCTGAAGCCTCTTAGAGAACAATGGTTTATTCCTCATTCATATTTTGAGCTTGGTAAGATCTATGCAAGAAAAGGTGACAGATCTAAAGCGTTACAGAATTTCGAGAAGATTTATGATTACAGTGATTATGACTTTAAAGACTTCCTCGAAATGAGATTGGCTAATTTCAAAGCAAAGAATAAACTATAAAGACAAACTATGAGGTATGAACTCGTTCATACCTCATAGACTTAAACCTATAGTTCTATAGATCCTCAAATCCAAAATTCTTCCCGTATTTAATAATATCAAACTTATATTTATTTCTAATTGAATCAAGCTTAGTAGTTATAAGCTCATTTTTAGAATTATCTGAAAATAAATTCTCTTGTGAATAATTTATATCAAATGTCAGATCTGAAAATTTTACTCCCAGCAGTCTGATCTTCTTTTTGATCAATCCGTTCATAAGCTTTACGGCATCATCATAAAAATATTCTTCAAGATTCGAAAAGCTGTCCTTCATCAAAGATCTCTGGTTTACTGTAAAATCAGTATACTTTACTTTAATGGTTATGCATCTGGCTTTGAATTCTTCTGCTCTCATTAAAAAGCAGCATCTTTCCATAAGATAAAACAGCTCTGCTTTTAAGAATGCAGGATCGTTAGTATCTGAGTGGAATGTATTTTCCTTTGATAAAGACTTTCTTTCCTCTCCATTCTCCTGTACAAGATCACTTCCTTCTCCATTAGCAGCCTTCAATAAAAATTCACCGTAAATATTATTTGACTCATAAAATTCCGCATCATATTTAAATATATCTTCTATTAAATTTACTTCAAGTCTCTGAAGTTTCTCAAAAGTGGATTTCCCTACTCCGTTTATCTGCTGCACAGGTGTCTTTGCCAGCCATTCTTTTTCTTTACCAAACGGAACAAGATTTAATCCATCCGGCTTTTTGAATTTTGAAGCCATCTTAGCGCAAAACTTATTCTTTGCAACTCCGATCGTACATGTGATATCTAAAGTATCATTGATCTCTTTCTTTAAAGCTTTTGCAAGCTCAAGATAGTCTCCTTTATAATCATGCAGAACTTCTGTTACATCCAGATAGGCTTCGTCTATACTGACCGGCTGTATTAGTGGAGTGTATTTATAAAAGATCTCTCTTACTGATTTTGAATACCTGCTGTAAATTCCTCTGGTGCTTCTTATGAAGTTAGCATGGGGCACAAGCTTCATTGCCTGATTTAACGGCATTGCTGTTCTAACACCGAAAGCTCTCGCTTCATAATTCGGGCAGCTTACAATTCCCCTCTTATCTTCCTTCGTTCCTCCCACAACTAATGGCTTCCCTCTTAAAGATGGATTCACCGCTTCTTCACAAGAAGCAAAAAATGCATCCATATCTACGTGAAAGATTATTCTGTGCTTTTTTCCATCAGTTGTGATCATACCTTAAAATAAACGCTTATTACAAAAATTCAAATGTAAAGTATAGGTTCATTTATGACTAAAAAGCCCATTTGCGCAAAATAATATAAGTGGCTGCACTGCGATTTATGTTTTTCCCTATCTACAAATTTGTTATTTTAATATACTTCGGTTTTTATAAAGATTTTTATTGTAATTTTATTACTCAGATCTTTGTTAAAACTGAAGAAAATATAATATAAAAAAACAAAATAATGATATTTCATTTTTTACCGGAAACATTTTGGATTCCGCTTGCTGTTGTTCTTATCTCCGGACACCTTACTAGTATTTCTTCAAGCTTATATTTACATCGTTCCATGACACATAAAGGAGTTATTTTTGCAGCACCTATCAGTTTTTTAATGAGACTTTGGCTTTGGATGGCAACTTCGATCAATACTAAAGAATGGGTCGCTTGTCACAGAAAACACCATGCTTTTCCTGATCAGGAAGAAGATCCGCATTCACCTTACCAAACAGGCTTTTTCAGAGTACTTTTTGGCGGTGTTTTCCAATACAGAAAAGCTATTGCTGATAAAGATATGGTTGAAAAATTCGGTAAAGGATGCCCTAACGATTGGTTGGAAAGAAATCTATTTGAGAAATACAAGAATTGGGGAGTTTTAGTAATTGCTATAGCAGATGTTGCCCTTTTTGGCTTTGCATGGGGTGCAGCTGTTTGGGTTGGACAGATCCTCTGGATGATCAATATCGGTCATATAGTAAATGCTGCAGGTCATAAAATAGGATATAGAAACACTGATGTTGATGATCATTCAACTAACATCATCCCAATTGGTATTATAATTGCCGGTGAAGAATTACATAACAATCACCATGCTAATCCTGCTTCACCAAAATTTTCAAGAAAGTGGTACGAATTTGATATGGGCTGGATGTATATTAAGCTTCTCTCAATGGTTAATCTTGCAAATGTAAGGTATTCGACTACGAAGTAATTAGATTTAAACTATGTTTTATGATATGCCTGTTCTATTTTTAAATGGAACAGGCATTTTTTTTAGGCATGATTCTTGACATTGATATATTATATAGTTAATCTGAAATGAATTCAGCGTCATTTTAGTTATAGATGGTATAATTAAGATTAAAAATGAACTCTATTTTGCAGATAATTTTGCAGTAGATTTTAGTTTTTGATTTGATTTTACAAAGCAACCTCGCTATTTTTATAATACTTTAATTTAAATGCTACTTTTAAGATACATTAAAAAGTTTAATTATATGAAAACTGTATTAGTCTTTGCAGTTTGTATTTCTTCATATTTCATGACTTTCAATCATGCTCAGTCTCAGTGGAAAACTCAGACGAGAGACAGCGTTTATAATTTTAATGGTGTATGCTTTATTAATGTTTATACCGGATGGGTATTTGGTGATAATGGGAAGATCTTTAAAACTCAGGATGGCGGTTATCACTGGTATCAGCAATTAACTAATTCCTATGTAAATAACTTGCAAAGAATGCAGTTTCCGGCTCAGACGCTTTCCGGAAGAACAGGTTATGCTGTTGGTTATGTAGATCACTCTAATCCAAATGCCGGTGTCCTTCTTCAAACGAATGATAGCGGTTATATCTGGCAGGATGTATGGCTTAGAAATTATTATTTTATAAGAGATCTTCAGTTCTTTAATGCTTATACCGGCTTTATTGTAGGTGGGCGGGACAGCATAAGTTCAATAGGGCATATTTTGAAGACTACGAATGGTGGGTCCGGAGCAACTCTTACTTTTTCCGAAGATCTTACTTTTAATTATGGTATATTTAAATCAATCTCATTTGTAAATACGAATACAGGATATGTTTCCGCAACTGACTCTTCCAAGAATACTAAGATAATCAAAACCAATAATTCCGGGACTGACTGGTTTGTCCGTTCTTCACTTCCTAATATTGATATTCACCAGATGAAATTTATCAATGAAGCTACCGGTTTTGCTGTTGGAGGCGGATATAATGGAGGCGGAGCTAAGATATTTCGTACAATTGATAGCGCAAGAACATGGACAGTTCAGAATTTTACAGGTGCCAATTACTTTAATGGTATATCAGTAGTTTTTGATCGGGGAAGATATCGTGCATGGGTTTGTGGTGAGAATGGAATGATTTATAACTCAACAAACTTAGGCGTTTCATGGTATAAACAGATGACACCTTTTATCATCCCCAATATGCCCAATCTTAACGGGATAAGCTTTGTATCTTTAGACGTAGGCTGGGCATCAGGAAACAGCGGTTCTATAGTAACAACATATACAGGTGGAGACTCTGTATCTTACATTAATCAGATATCAGGCTCGGTGCCGGCTTCATTTAATATTTCTCAGAATTATCCAAATCCGTTTAATCCTGAAACTAAAATACGTTTCTCAGTTCCTTATTCTTCATTTGTTAAACTTACAGTTTTTAATTCTCTGGGTCAGCAGATAAAGGAGCTGGTAAATTCAGACATGCATGCCGGGGAATATGAAACAAACTTTAATGCCGCAAATTTATCTTCAGGGATTTACTATTATACATTATCCTCAGGTATTTTTCAGAAAACTATGAAAATGCTTTTGATCAAATAGATCGAAGTATTTCTTGTCCATTTTTATCTACACTTTTCCTCATTTTCAAAGTCTTCAAACTACGCTTTTTACCTATATAAAAAAATAAAAATAAAATTTAAAAATCGGGAACAAATCGTTATGGTTTTTGACTTATACTTAGAAATAAGGAGAAACTAATTATATGATAAAAACGAACAGAAAAGATCAACAAAGAAAAAAAATCCTGACAGCTACAGTAGCATTCTTGATCGCAGCTTTATTCGCATCAGCAAGCATTTACGCATAATTGTTATAACTTCATACTGATACTTGCCGAATTTCAAAGGGGAAATATTACAATATTTCCCCTTTTTTATTTATTAACACATATATTTATCTGCCTTAACAAAAAATTTCTTTCCAAAGCGGATTTGCCATTCCCTACTTGAAAAACATCCACTTGAGATCCAGTATTGCAAAAATTATTGCAAGCATAATTAGTATAAGTGAGAAGTTCTTTATCCAGTAGTTTGTATGCTTTATACTTCTTATTCCAAAATAAATTACTGCAAGACAAAATGCAAAGCTGACAAAGATAACTACCCATATTTCTCTGAATAGAGAAAAAGTATTTTTGAAAATTAACGCTGCATCGGTTGTATCTACTGATACAGATGCAGCTTTAAACCAGCTCATTGCAGAATAAACCGGAAAAATTAAGAAAATTAGGCCTGAAATAAAAAATCCTGTTAATGTACTGCTTTTTTCTTTTATCATTTTTCTAAGAATTTATCTATTTAACTCCTCGTAGTTCACTTTATTCAGATATCTATGGAAACTATTTACACAAATATAGTTTCTTTTAACTTGACAATTAAATTTAATCTCCTTAATTTGGAAACTATATATACTGAAATCGTTTCGCCTGAAACATTTATTAAATTAACCCGTATTCACATTAAATAAAACAGAAAAGATGGCAACAGATCAGGACACTCCTGTTAATCTGAACAAGGATAAAGATCG
>JBBRMY010000017.1:0-28195 GCA_038230595.1 Ignavibacteria bacterium | reverse complement strand
CCCTTTTATATTTGTAGTTATAAGTATACGTGCCGGGATTTCGGGGTATAGAAACTCCGTTTATATCCGGAAAAGCGTGACGGAAAATATCATAAAAATCCATAAACACTGATCTGCTTCCACCATACAAAATTCCGTTAGCTCCTGAATATGGAGCAAAAGTTATATCACCGTTTGGATTATTTAATCTCCAGCTGGCAGGAGGAAATTGGTTTTCAAAAAGTTCAAAGAAATATGTTGAGTTCAAAAGCTTACTCTGATTTGTTTCTTTACCAACAATTGTTCTTCTTTTTCCAGGGCTAATAAGTCTATCTGACAAACAGACATTTTTACCGGTTAAATTTACATGATAATTATTCGCCTGAATTAAGCTGTTCAAACTTTTAAAGTTTTTGTCCAGAACTGTATTTCTGCTCTTCCCTGCATTCAAAACTTCACTTGTATTATCATCCTGAATATAAACTGCCGTGTACAACATGCTGTCGACCCAGTTTGCTTCCCTTTTATATTTGTAGTTATAAGTATACGTGCCGGGATTTCGGGGTATAGAAACTCCGTTTATATCCGGAAAAGCGTGACGGAAAATATCATAAAAATTCGTTTCTCCGTTTGGTGCCGGAGCTGTGGTTTTTTTTCTTTCTATAGCATTTACTCGCATCTTATAATTTGAATACCGAACAGGAGAAATTATATTCAAAGTTATTGTTGAACTTATAGAGTCTCCGGCTATTCTGGTATCTGCCACACTAATACTAAGAGGAGTACCGTTAAGCTTCCTTTGAGCTATTGGATTATCAAGACTTCCGCCTGAATATGGCTGATTAACATATGTTAACCCGTCAAGTATCACTTCCGGTGCGGCTGATATTTCGTAATAATCTATTCTTTGATTTATTTGTGCGGAATCAGAAACATACATAGAATCTGTCCCCGGTGAAGGAAATCCAACATGATATTTTATAGCTATTATCGAGTCAATTTTTGAATTAATGTAATCATTAAGAGAAGGATTATTAACAGCACATGATCCACAGGTATTGCTGGTAAACTCCTCAAGCAGGATCTTTCTTTTCATTCCCGGATAAACTATCGTGTTTTGATAAAGTGTATCGTTTCCTCTTTTGTTATCTTCAGGAGTCTCACTGATAAATGCAACCATACTAGTTTGAACACCCGTGGCAAGAGTTAAAGATTTAAAAGTCACTACTAAAACTGCTCCCGGGCTAAGTCCGGCAACATTTACCGTATCAGAATAGTTTGTATTAGTGATCAACCTCACTTTAAATGTTCCAAAATTCTGCTTCCCGACATTTGCTATTGTTACAGTTGGCTGCAATGTCAATAATCCGGAATTATCATTATTATAGATCGTATCTTTTTGAGGATTATTAATGCTTATTACAGCCAGATCAAGAGTATCCCGTTTTCCGGCTGTTAGATTATCAATAAAAAGATTGTTACCATATCCGTTATATGTTACAAATGCCAGCGTTACATTTGAAATTTCTGCAAGTTCTTTTTTTACAGGTTTTGTATCAAATGAATATATAACAATTGCTGCTAAGGCCAGAAATACCAGCATTTTCATAGATGCGATCATAATTTAATCCTGACTATATTTTCTTGGAAGAAGAAACTTCTCTAAAAAAGAATTTATAAAAATAATATTCTGTAACTGTAAGTGCTATTAAAGAAACAGAATCTTTAGGATAAAGAATTCCTTTTCCCTGAAGCGGAGTGAAAAAACCTGATATTTTTAATAATGATTGAATAATAATATTTTTCGGAATATTTATAATATATCCATTATCTGAAATAATAAAGCCTGTGAGTAGATCTGAAATTGTCCATCCTACAGAGAACAAAATTATAATAAACCCAACATTCAGAAATGCCTGTAGAAAGCCTTCATCCTGGTATGATTTGCAAAATGCATAAACTGCAAAAATAGTATGAAGATAAAATAAAACTACAGCTATCATTCTTTATATTGTTAATTTAAAATGCCTCTTTTGAAAAAAACATTTCTTTTACAGTCTTGAATATAATTTTCATATCAAATGCTATTGACCAGTTCTCAATATAATACAGATCATAGTCAATTCTTGTCTGCAGAGGAGTATTTGTGCCTCTTAAGCCATTTACCTGCGCCCACCCTGTAATTCCGCATTTCATTCTATGTCGCTCAAGATACTTATGAATAGAATTCTTCATTATAGAAATGAAATATTCTCTTTCAGGTCTGGGTCCTACGATACTCATATCACCTTTTAGTACATTTATGAACTGAGGAAGTTCATCCAGACTGTATTTTCTTAAAACTTTCCCGATTGAAGTATATCTGTCATCATATTTCATTGTCATCTGTGGTCCGTCTTTTTCTGCATCAGTTCTCATAGACCTGAACTTAAGCATCATGAATTTCTGATTATCCAGACTGATCCTTTCCTGCTCATAAAATAAAGGTCCTTTTGAAGTTAATTTTATCATTATAGATACCAGGATCATTACAGGCGATATTACCAATAATATAAATAAGGAAACAACAATATCAAATGTTCTTTTTGAAAGCCTGTTCCAGATCGTCATAGGAACAGATTTAATTTTCATAAAAGGAATTCCGTCTACTTCCTCAAGTTTTAATGTGCTTGTGATCATTTCAATAAAATCCGGAGCAAGCATCAGTTCAATATTTAGTCCTTCGGTAATTTTCAGTATATTAATAAGGAATTCATGTTCATTTGATGAAATTGATATTATAAGCTTTTCAATATTATATTTCCTTACAATATTCGGAAGCTGTGAATAATCACCTAAATTAAGATTTTCATCAATTACATTTTCATTGTTTTCATAGGAAAAAAAGCCAACAATATTATAGCCGACAAACTTATCCCGTTTTAACTTTTCATATATTTTAGAGGCCATTTCATTATTTCCAATGATAGCCGCATTTACAACTCCTATACCTTTAGTATGAAGCGTTTTTTCAAGCTTTAAAAGCCAATATCTTAATATAGTGATTAATGCAATGGAAGAGATCCAAACGAATACAAGAACAATTCTTGAATAGGTTAATGTACGGTAAAAGAATAATATCCCCATTATTATTACTACTGCAATGCTGACGCTTTTTATAACTGTGAAAAATTCATCAGCAATAAAAACATTTCTTTTCATATTATAAAGCCTGTTCCTGTGAAAGAACATTATCCAAAGAGGAAGCGTTATAAATGCTAATACTAAATAATCTTTTAATGGGGGTATATAAGGATCTGCAAATGATATTAGATTTGATTCAAATCTGAACCAGAATGAAATTAAATATGCAAGTATTATACAGACGCAGTCTGAAAGTATAGTTAATACAGGAATAATTAATTCTATATTTAGATCTCTTTTTTTCAATTTCTCTTAATATTTGTAAGTAATATCATATAAAAATACGTATTATATCTAAAAAATTTAATGTCAAAATTTACATTCTTTATCAGTTCTTCAGGCAATTTTCAGCAAATATAAAGAATCCTGAAGATTATTAGTAATATATTTTTTAATGATCTGATTTTCAGGATTTTTCAGTAAAGGATCTTCATTTACCAGTTTAAAAGCTGTTTCTCTTACTCTAATAAGCAGGTCTTTATCTTTTACAAGGTCAGTACTCGTAAAATTCAGGATACCTGACTGCCTTAATCCAAAGAATTCTCCCGGTCCTCTTATTTCCATATCAGCTTCAGCCAGCTTAAATCCGTCATTAGTTTCGCAAAGAATATTCAAACGCTTCTTTGAAATTCCCTCTTCAGTTTCTTCTTTTAAATTTGCGACCATAATACAAAAAGACTGTTCATCGGATCTTCCTACTCTTCCCCGAAGTTGGTGAAGTTGTGAAATACCGAATCTCTGAGCTTCTTCAATTATCATTACTGTTGCATTTGGTATATCGATACCCACTTCTATTACAGTTGTAGAAACTAATATGTCTGTTTTATTTTCCTTAAAATTCTTCATTACTTCTTCTTTCATCTCAGGACTCATTCTTCCATGAAGCAATTCAACTTTCAGATCAGGAAAAATATTTTTACTCAGCAGCGAATAATTCTGTTCAGCAGATTTAAGATCAAGACTTTCCGAATCTTCAATTATCGGATAAACAATATATATCTGCTTTCCTTCTTTTACTTTTTCACGAACAAAATCAAATATTTTTTCTTTATCTGCATCACTTCTTAGTACAGTCTTAACTGGCTTTCTGTTTCCAGGTATCTCATCAATTATAGAAATATCTAGATCTCCGTAAACTGTCAATGCAAGTGTCCTTGGTATAGGAGTAGCCGTCATAACAAGAACATCCGGATTCAATCCTTTTTCTTTTATCTTTGCCCGCTGCATCACTCCGAATTTATGCTGTTCATCAATTACTACAAATCCTAAGTTTTTATATTTTACTGCTTCCTGAATTAATGCATGTGTACCTATGATAATATCAGCTTCCCCTGTTTCAATTTCATTCAATATTTCATTTTTTATCTTTGTCTTTTTCTTGCCTGTCAGCAGCACGCACTTTACTTCTTTTCCATTACCAGACAAAGAATTATATCTTTCAAGATACATCTTAATAGTATTATAATGCTGCTCAGCAAGTATTTCTGTGGGACACATAAGCGCACTTTGATATCCATTAAAAACTGACAACAATATTGCATAAAGAGAAACAATTGTTTTTCCACTCCCCACATCCCCTTGAAGCAATCTGTTCATAACTATACCTGAATGCATATCGGTATATATTTCACTAACCACTTTATTCTGAGAACCTGTCAGCTCGAATTCGATCATTTCCTTAAATGACTTATTGAAATTCTCCGGTGTTTTCTCAAATTTTATTCCTTTTGTTTCGTGCCTTGTCATATACTTCTTTAAGGCAATAATTATTTCCATGTAAAATAATTCTTCAAAGGAAAGCCTTCGTCTTGCATTTTCTATATCATCAAATTTATGAGGGAAATTTATTCTTAATATAGCATCACGCCTGCTGAAATAATTTTCATTTTTTAAAAGATTTTCAGGAATTGTTTCTTCAAACGTCTCAGGCTGATTGTTTATTAAATACCGGAAAGCATTAAATAATATTTTTGTAAGCAGCAGTGGCTTAACCCAGGTTTTTTTTAAGTACCCTGAAAGCTCATAAACTGGAAAATATTCGAATTTCAGAAAATCGAGATCATTCTGGTCATTTTCATTTATCTTTAAATGGTCTCTGTAATCAAGATGATTAGTAGAATAATAATAATTTTCAGGCACTTTTCCTGAAAACAAATAAAGATCATTTAAAACGAATTTCTTCGCTCCGAATTCTGATCTTCCGAAAATGGGCATTTCCACAACTCCGGTTACATCCTTAACAGACACAATCGTGGGATGATTCGATTTCCTGGGTTGAGCAATATCAACAACCCTTCCGAGAACTAATACAGTATTTCCCTTGTTATCCTTAATATTACATATGTTTATCTTCCTTATATAGTTTCTTGGAATAAAATTCTTAAAATCATGGATCGATCTGATCCCCAGTTTTTCAAATGCCTCTGCCCTCTTATCTCCGATACCTTTTAAATACTTTATATCCATTTTCAAAAATAAGTATAAATATCAATTAATTAAGGGTATTAACTATTACAAATGTTTACTTTATAAGGATTGAAAACTATAAAGGATTTAAGTATGTTTATTATTCCTATAAATTAACATCCAATGAGAAAAAACAAACTAATTATTAACGTTTCAACGATTTTATGTATAATTGTTGCCGGATATTTTGCGTTTACAACAAGCGTACAATCGGAAAAGAGTACAAAAGAACAAACTGAGCAAAAATATTCTAATGTGAGAATTTTTGCAAAGAATCTTTTAGACATGAACAAGCTTCAGGAAGCAGGTTTATATCTTGACCACTCAACCGGAAAGATTGGACAATACAGAGATGCATGGCTCTCAGAATATGAACTGAATGCTGTAAGAATGTCAGGTATTCCGTATCAGATCCTTGTAGATGACTGGGCAGATTATTATAAGAACCAGCCGAAAATGACGGAAGCTGAAGTTATGCAGTCTATTAATAATTCTAAAACTCAATCTTCTGTAAGCCACTCTGTTTATGGTTCAATGGGCGGATTTCTTACCTATGCAGAAGTTGCAAATAAGCTTGACTCTCTAAGAATTCAATACCCAAATCTTGTTTCTACTAAATTTTCTAATGTTCAGACTCTTGAAGGAAGACAGCAATGGACTGTAAGAATTACAAAGAATCCAAATGCTCCTACCGGTCGACCGGAAGTCTGGTATCATTCTCTTATTCACGCACGGGAGCCTGAGTCAATGACTCATGAGCTATATTATATTTACTGGCTTTGTGAAAATTATAACATAGATCCATTAGCAACTTACATTCTAAACAATCGTGAACTTTACTGGACTCCGTATTTAAATCCTGATGGATATGAATACAATCATACAACAAATCCGAACGGCGGAGGTATGTGGAGAGCTAACAGGCATAATACTACTGGTGCTTGTGGTTATGTTGATCCGAACAGAAACTATGGTACTTATGCATATTGGAATTCTACAAATAATGGTTCAAGTACAGATCCTTGTAATGGTGGTTCAGGAACATATCGCGGTACAGCTCCATTCTCCGAATTAGAAACACAGGGTGCTAGAGATTTTGTTGCTTCAAGAAATTTCAAGACTATACTTGGCGCTCATACTTATGGAAATTATCTTATTAAGCCATGGGCATGGAGCGATCCTGCAGTTACACCTGACGATGCAAAATATATCGAATATTTAAATGATATGACTTCTATCAACAATTATACAAAAGGAACTCCATCACAAACTGTTGGATATTTTGTTAGAGGCGGCGCAGACGATTTTTATTATGGTGATTCTGTTCACGGAGGAACACCGATCTTAGCTATGACTCCTGAAACAGGAACAACAGGCTTTTGGCCAACACAAGCTGAAATTATTCCTTTAGCTCAGGGTATGCTTTTCGCAGATCAGTATATTGCATTAGTAGCAGGAGCATATGTTTATCCTTTGGGAAATACTTTTAATCAGACAACTTATACACAAGGCTCAGCCGGCTCATTAAAAGTTAAATTTAAAAATAAAGGTTTAGCTGTAGCAAACAATGTAAAGATCGAGCTTGTCCCGGTAAATAATGGCTATGTAACAATTCCGGTTCAATCATATTCAAGAGCAACAATGCCGGTTTTCTCAAATCCGGATAGTGTAACATTTAACTTTACAGTTGCAGCAGGTGCGCCAAATAATTATGCAATTCCTGTACAGCTAAGGATCAAATTAGATGACACGAATACAGTTTATAAGCAGGATATGTTTATTCTTGTTGGTACAGGTAACACTGTTCTGCTTGACAGCGCAGAGAACGGATTTACAAACTGGACAACTAACGGAACATGGGCTCCTACAACATTACAGGCTCATACTCCAACTCACTCATTCACAGATTCACCTGCAGGTAATTACGGCAACAATGCAGATAACTCAATGACACTTACCATTCCTTTGAATGCAAGTAACAGACCTGTTTATTTCCTTGAGTTCTGGCACAGATATGCAACAGAAGCAGGATATGATTTCTGTAGAGTTGAAGTTTCAAATGATAACGGAGTTACCTGGCAGTCAGTAAAAACTTATTCGGGTACACTTTCAACTTGGACTTTGCAGTCATTTGATATTTCTGCATTCGCAAATAATTCAGCGAATGTTAAAGTAAGATTCAGATTAACATCAGATGCCAATACAAACGCAGACGGATGGTATGTTGATGATATTAAGATCACAAATTTTTCCAGCACTACAACAGGTATCACTTATAACAGCGGACTTATTCCGGAAAAATTCAGTATCTCACAGAACTATCCGAATCCGTTCAATCCATCTACAAAGATCAATTATGCTTTAGCTGCTAATACACTGGTGAAGATAACGATCTATGATATGCTTGGAAAAGAAGTTAAGACACTTGTTAACGGTAATCAGCTTGCCGGGTCTTATGTAATTGATTTCAATGCATCAGCACTTTCAAGCGGCGTTTATTATTATAACATCAGCACTCCTCAGTTCACTGAGACAAGAAAAATGCTGCTGGTGAAATAAGGCTTGTCTTTCACTTCCGCCTTGGCGGATGTCATGAATTCAAAATTAATAAATATATAAAAAGAGGCAATCTGCTTTCGCAGATTGCCTCTTTTATTTTACAACCCTCTCGCCGCTGTTTGTGTTTACTTCCGATTTATCGGAACGTCACCAACAGCCAACTTAAGGATCTGACCTCTTACCTCAATCTAAATGGAACCGAGATTTTCAGGTCTATACTTCGTCCTGAATTCAAAGCTATATATCTGTATCGACTTAAATTGCTTACATATTTTGTATCTGCAAGATTCTCTGCGCTAAGATCAATTGTTGCAACAGCACTTGCTAAAACCAGATCCATTCCTATAGAAGCGTTCAGTAAAGTATATCCTGGAGTCGGAGCTTCAAGCGGATCGATCCTGTTTTGTGCAGAAACTAATTTAATGCCAAAAAGAAAATAAGGATTAAATATTTTATTACCAATTGCAGACGCCTGTAATTTTACTTCCATGTAATTTTTAACAGGTGGTGTTAAAGGTAGCGGATCACCTGTTGCATTATTTTTTGTTTCAACTAGATCTCCAATAGCTGTGAACTTCATCCATTTAACCGGACTTATCTGAAGACTGTATTCATAGCCGGTAAATGAGCTTTTATCCTGCAGAATATTAAATACAGGAAGACCTGAAACAGGGTCTGTTTTACCTGTTGGAGATGGATATATAAAATTATTGATTGTATTTCTGTAACCGGATATTTCAGCTGATAAATATTTGGAACTGTATCTTACTCCAAGATCTAAATTAATTGATTCTTCATTCTTCGGATCATAAGATGAATTGACTGAAACCAATCCCCTTTCAAATCTACCTGTTCCTTCATGAACTCCGTCAACAAAAAGTTCAAACTCAGAAGGTGCTCTCCATCCTCTGCCTGCATTTGCAAAAAAATTAAGACTTTGTGTAGGCTTTATAACAAACCCCGCTGATCCGGAAAAGGAATTAAATATCAATGATCGGGGAGTAAGAACATTTATAGGATTACCTGTTGGGTCTGTTTCGAATACGGTCTCTTCCACATTAAGCTTTTTCGTATCATATCTGCCGCCTAGGCTAAAGGAAAATAATTTGTCAGTGTATCTTTCGAGAATATATCCGCCAATACTATTTGAGTTATAGTTTGGTATCAGCTTCTCTATAGCCAGAGATCTGTTTTTTTGATATGTATAAGTAAACCCGGCTGTTCCATCAATTTTACTCGTCAGCTTATGATGTAGCTTTACATCTGAGAGGACATTCTGAAGCTCAAGATTCAGCGCTCTCGTATCTGTACCAAGGTCTTCATTGCTTGCATATTCAATTCTGTCATGAGATTCATAAGACAAAGTTGGTTCAAGGATCAAATTTTTATTCAAAGGAATATTTCCCTTAGCAAGATAATTGCTTGTATTTATTTTCTGGCTGCCTGTTGCATCAGGATCTTCATTATGAAGTCTGGGCTCTCTGTGAAAATTTGAATACTTCAGATCAAAATTTCCAAAGCTGCCTTTAAAGCTTGCATCTACATTTCCTTCGTATTCTTTTGTCGAACTGTTTGAAAGCTCACCTCCACTGAGGATCTTTGATGTGAATGAATTATATCCGTTAGGAATATTTATTACCAGATCACCATCCGGCTGCCGTATATTACCCGATCTCCGGTATCCGAATGAACCTTTAATTCCAAAGTTTTTTAAACCATAACCCAGTGATAAATTTCCGGATCCCATTCTTGAATTACTAAAGCCTCCAAAGTCTATCTCTCCATATGATGTTCCACTGCGTTTATCAGAAAACTCTGGCTTATTATTCATGATGTTAATGGCTCCGCCAATACCGTCTGAGCCATAAATAAGACTTGCCGGTCCTCTGAGTATCTCTATTCTTGAAATGTCATAAAGACTTATCTCAGGTGTATGCTCATCTCCCCATTGCTGATTTTCCTGCTTAACTCCATCTTCAATTATGAGAACACTTTGAGAAGTTAACCCTCTTATTACCGGCTTTCCGAGGTCATTTCCTGTAGATACATTGTCAATTCCAGGAATATTTTTAAGAGTGTTTGCAAGGTTTGAGCTTCTTAATCTTGCAACGCTTCTTGTATTTATTTCAGTTATTGCAAATGAGCTGTTGTTGATATCGATAGGGCTGAAAGAGCTTGTTACATCAATGACTGCTGTTTCTATTAATGATTGTACAAGAGTTACACTCAGATCGTTTGCCCCTGTACTTATTATAGAAGCTGAATTATATCCTGAACGCTTAAATGAAATGTGATAGGTGCCCGCAGGAATATCTGAAAAAGAGAATGCCCCTTTTGTATCTGTAAATGCTGATCGGTTCAGTTCTTCAAGAGTTATATTTACAAAGCTAATTGGCTGAGAGTTTTCATTTGTTACAATACCTTTTATGCTGATATTGCTTTGCGCATAAATAAAATTTGAAGATAAAGCTATTATTGACAGGAATAAAAATAATTTTTTCACAATGAATTATAAAATATTTATAAAATGAACATAGAAAAATCATGTTCAGTTAAATTGATAAATTTTTAATATCTATTATGAAATACGCGGAGGTCTTGGATCTGTAAATGACGGAGCTGAATATTTTTTAATTGAAGCTTGAGAAAAGCAGATTGAGCTTTTTATTTCTGTATTAAAATTAAAAGAAGATCCATTATGCGAAGATAAAGAGGATAATGTGTTTTTTTGTGATTGCTGATCAGTTGAATTTTCATTTTGCTGCTTTGAATTCTTCATAAGCATACAATCGCCGTCACAACTTTCATTTAGGATGTCTGACTGTTCGGATCCTGATACTGTTATTTCTGAAGAAACTAAACGGTCCAGCTTATGAATCTGATCATGGAATGCATATACAATTCCCAGCTGACTGAGACAGAAAAGATATGTTCCTAAAAGAATGTATAATGTTATTTTTTTCAACAATTGAAAATAAGAATAATTACAACTATTAGTAATGTAAACGGGTTTTTTCATTATTAAGTTTCGCTTTACCTCTCGCAGATTCACGCATCTACAAATGTTTTGGTTCCGATTTATGGGAACATCACCTTTGACGCGGATGCGCCGGACAAGCTTTTACTTTAGAAGGCTGCCAATTCCCGCCGCTGTTGGTGTTTAGTTCCGATCTTTCGGAACGACACCTTCGACGCGAATGCGTCGGACAAGCTTTTACTTTAGAAGGCGGCAAATTCTCTCCGCTGTTGGTGTTTAGTTCCGATTTATCGGAACGTCACCAACAGCCAACTAAAGGCACTTGTTTCGCTCTATAAAAAAAAACTTCCCGCCGCTGTTGGTGTTTTAGTTCCGATTTATCGGAACGTCACCAACAGCCATCTAAAGGCACTGTTTCGCTCTATAAAAAAAGCCCTGATAAATAGTTACCAGGGCTTTTTATAAATAGAACTTAATTAATAAGAATTAGTCACCAATACCATTGTGATCATTATCTTTAAAAGCTTTGAATGATGCTTTTATATTGTTATCAATATTGTTAGCATTTGATGAGAGAGTCGGATCCATATAATCGCTTCCGTTCCAGAACCATGTATATGGCTGAACCTTCAATGTAACGTTTGACTTTGTTGTAGAATTTACAACTGCAGGAGGAGTAAAAGATAATATCTCTTTAGCTGATTTATCGGAACGGTAAATAAAAGCAGTACCATTGTATTTTCCATAAACTACTGCAGAATACTTGCCGCCTCCAAAAGAAAAGATCGGATCAATAGCTCCGTCTGCATCTTCAAGTTTATGTATTTCAAATTTCACTCTATCATATGAGCCATTAGGGATCAAAGCAGAAGAAATTATATTTACTGATGAATTAGGATTCAGGCTAACTACAAAAGGACCTGTTTTAATGTTTGAGGTATCTGAATTGCCGCTTACATTCAATTTTATATCTTTTATTAATACTTTAATTGAATCCAGTACTATTGTTGCAGATGAATTTTCTGCTACTAGCCCTGTTGTGCTGAATACACTTATTTCTACATTATCAGCTGCTGGTGATACCACAGAATCCTTGCAGCCGTTAAAAATTGTTAATGAACATAATGCAGAAAATAACATTATCCCGCTAAATAAGACTTTTCTTTTTTTCATGACCTTTAAATTTAATTACGCATGTTCACATATTAGTTAAACTCGGGGAGTTTTATTATTGTTCCATTCTATACAGTCTATATTTTATTATTTAAATAACTTAATTAATAATTGTTATAACAATTATTTGTTTTGAACTTATGTTCCATGAAAGCTACCTTTTAAATTTAAAAAAGCGATTATAAAACAAAAAACCCGGTTTTGACCGGGTTTTTTACTATAAAATATTATTATTTAAAATCACTTTTTATCTTTTTCGTTATCGTTATCGTCGTCGTGATTTTTTTTATGTTTTTTATGCTTCTTAGGCTTTTTTTCATGATCATTGCCGTCTTTATTGCCTTTCCATCCATTGAATTTATCTCTTTGTTCAGCAGTTAAAACTTTTTCAATTGATACATTTGTTGAAGAGTTGATCTCTCTGATCTGATCTTTAACATTAGCAGCGTCAGTTAAACCTGATCTTAAAGATTGAATTCTTTGTTCTGCGCTTAGTATTAAGCTATAGATTGATTTATATTGCTCAGAACTAAGAACTAACTTTTTATTCAGTTTATCTGTTTTGCTGGTTGCAACTTGCTCCGGTGTTTTGGAAGTATGTTTTCTTGTTTCATTTTGAGCATAAGTATTACTTCCCATCACTATAAAAGCACTAAGCATAAGTAGAGTTAAAAAACTCTTTTTTAATTTTAATAATTTCATTTTTTTATATTTAATTAATTAATACAAAGCAAATAAATTGCTTATAATAATTAAACTTGGAAGATTATTTATAGTTCCGTCAAATTAATTGAAGAGGATTGTACTTTAATTTCTCCTATTTCTTTAAGGATGGATGAGGTGTAACGGAAAGCTTCGACACTTCAAAATGAATTTGGAGGAGGTTATTCCATCTCATGCAACATTTCGGCTGCTCTTGTGCATCTTTTCAAGACTTCATCCCTTTTATAACCTCTGCGCTGTTATTATAATAAAGATCCAAACTTACGATCTTCCCTGCACCATCCCTGTTGAATTTCATATATGAATTGTAAAATGCCCACGCCTGAAACTGATCCTTCTCCATAAAAAATATTTCTGTTTTCGGGTAAAAAGGTAATGACATAAATATCTGGCTGCCGGTATTTTCAAGTTTAATACTCAGATCCTTATAAGGTCCTCCGACAACTTGCTCAGTGAACTTTTCAAAATTCGTCCCTGCGATCTGCAATTGATAATCGCCTGTATATTCTTTCAATACTTTCTCAGGCAAAGCATCTAATACCTTTTCAAGAACTATATTGAATTCAATTTTTTTTCTATCTCCTTTGTCTACTAAAGGATGAATTACCTGAAGTTGCTCTTCATGTGTAAGAACCATTAGCACTCCATCTGTCTTATTTCTTTCTTCTCCCTCAAAATATAATTGAGTTATGACTTCATGAAAGCCTCGCTTTGAAATTTTAAAATGAATATGTCGGGTTCTGCTATCATACTCACCGGGTAATATAGTAGTGAAACTATACTCCCCTCTCTCATTTGTAATAGCCTGACCCCAGCCCTGAAAGTTTGGATCATCATGTTCATGCTTATCAAATTCATGCCTGTATTTTCCGAAATGATTTGCCGACCAGATCTCAACAACTGCAGACTTTAGTGGATCACAATTCAAATTTGCGACTTTACCGTAAACTACAATTTTTAGTCCTGCCGCATCGCCATCCTGTCCCACCATTTTTGTCAGATCAACGTCATGATCTGGCTGATCGCGAAATTTCATCGGGGGATATGGTCCTAATTCCTGAACCGGAGTAACTTGGCAATTCCCTGATTTTTCTTCCGGAATAGATTTACATCCCGAAGCAATGTACGCAACTCCAAGAGCCAGCCCGTTCAGAAATTTTCTTCTGGAATTATTTTTATTGCTCATAAAATTACTAAATTAATTAACATAAAATAACATCTGCGGAAGCAAATAAATTGCCCCAAATTATTCTCATCAATCAATTAATTTTAACAGGTTAATTTTTAAATCGCCTGTGCTTACTATTCTTTCTATTTTTTTCACAACCCAAAGAAATATGACAATCCGGATATTACACGGAATTTATTCAATGGCTGGTCACCATTTAGGTTTTGGGATATGGGATATTCATAGTTCAGATTAAATGAAAATTTAAAAAAGTAAGAATCTATTCCGCCTGTAATAAATAGGGCATTCCCGCCGGAATCATTTACTGCAAGTCCGCTCTGTGTATCAAAGCCGGCACTTTCATAATAGACACCAGTATGAGGTAGAAATCCGACTTCTCCAATTCCGAATTCATATGAGAGATTTGATGAAAAGTTCAATCTGTTCGCAAATCTGTAATCATTCTTATTTGTTAACCCGGTTGAATATGCCGCTTCAGTGCTAAATCCGAATTCTTTGTACTTCGAATAATATGATCCGTTAAAAAGAAAATTGAAAGCTCCCGTCCCCGGCTGGAAATGAGGATCGATTATTCCTGCTACTATCTGATTATTAAAAGTACCGGTCGGAAAATTAATACCACCTCCAACATATACTCGTTGCCTGTATCTTGTTTCATTCTTAAAGCTCATTTCTGTTGAATAAAGAAGATATTGTCCAAGAATAGAAACGTCTCCAATGTCACGAATATTTTTTCCGTTAATATCATTTAATTTAAAAGGCACAGTAAGTAACAGCCTAAAATTCTTATTCACATTATACTTTGCTACAAGCTCGATCTTGGAATAGATCTCTGTTTCACCTGCCGGATCAGCTTCATGCTCAGGAACTGGGACTCCAACAATGACAGGTGACGGGTCTGAATGAAATTTAAAATAAGAATACCTGAGCCCTAAAGAATTATTTCCGAATTTTGGCTCTATTCCTAAATAACATCCGCAAAGATCGCATTCTATACTGTGAATATCCTGAAGTGAAGTAATATTTTTAAGCTTGAGATATCTTTCTGTATCATCTGCTTTTGATACTGCAGAAGAAAATATAATAATTAGAATTATTAATAATGCTTTTTTCATTAAAGTTTATATTGAGACTTAAATTTATTTAATATATTTATTGTAATAGACTGAGCTTTATTAAAGCCGGAATTATTATTTTTTCATGAACAAAATATTGATAAAAATAAATTTGTTCATAAATTTAATTGACATTAATTATTTAAGTCTGTGGCGGTTTGCCGGGAAGAGATGTAAAGCCTTGTGAAAGTTGAAATGATGTTTCGGAGGATAAACTAAAAACAGTATTTTTTGGTTCAGTGAATGGTGCAAAGCATATTACGAATTCTGACAGCTTTTGCTTTATCTTTAACAGTTCAGAAGCAGACTGATCATCTTTACTTTCCTGCTCGATTTTTTTCTTAAGATAACAGCAACCTTTACAGCCTTCTGTCTTTTTTTCGCAAACTGTTTCTGCAAGGATCTTTTGATTAAGGCTGAATACGCCATAATACATTAATACATAATTAGTATTAAAGAAAAAGGAGAGCAGCAAAAATCCTGCAAAAATTCGGGAGAAACAAGAGGCCATCATTGTTATAAATTACAGCACACAGTGGCGTTTTTCAATGCAGATTCAACAGATTTTCAATAATTTACAAAATCTGTGCATTGGCTAAGAAGATCATTCGATACCAAAATCATTCGCACATTTGATTCAATGTATTCTATATGAATTACGATATTCCAGTAATCCATTATGTGTGTACACATGAAGTTCTGAGCCTAATATTTGCGCAGTTTGAGTTGCTTTTGCAATTGCATCACTTTTTAATTCATGCTCAGAAGTAAAATTTGGTGAGCCTTCACTTTTTACAACCCATTTATGATGATCAAAAAGAACTAATTGATTAACTCTTAACATAATTACTCTCCATATTCATAGTAAATCATTCTATATATTTAAACATTTTATGAAGATAATTGTTGCATAAAGTAGATTAAATAAAAAAAATTTTAACGTATCTACTATCGTATTTATTAAGATGGTATTTATAATTAGATAAATTTCATTGCAATAAATACAATTTTTTAATAAATTGTAAACGATTAATCACTTTATTTCCACCTGGCAATATCAGACTCCGCGTAGGTGAATGATCATCTGAATATAAATTAAAATAATATTTATTTCAGAACTGCACTTTAGATGTAAGCTGCACCGTAGATTTAGAGCTTCAAAGACGTCAACTCAATAGTTGAAAAATTTAATTAAGATCTACCTGAGATTTGTAATTTTTTTTGCCGTACCCTTTTTATTATTTCAGGTATCCACTAATGAATAATCTTTATTTTTATAATTTAAGGGTAATTTAAGAACAGTGTTAAATTCATTATATATTGCATAACTTTTCAGGATTAGAGTGGATATTCTATTAATTGTAGTTTGTTTTATCGGAGCAGTTTCAAGTGTCATTTATCTTTTTCGATCTGTTTCCGGCAAGAAAAAGAATGACATTTCCGATATAAATTGAATATTAGTGTTCTTTAATTTCTTAACATTAGAATTTAAATCTTAAGAAAGTACAATAACTTTTTGAATTTTATAATTTTTACACTTATTATAAGTCTTTAAATTTGATCTTATTATCCGTGTGTACTTCTGCGATTACGGTTGATGACTACTAAAGCTTTTAGATTCAAAAAAAAATCTGGAAAAAATTAATCTTTAAAATTAACTATTATCCGATTCTGATCAAATTTTAGATCTTTTTATTTGAAGTGTCTATTAGATTATTAATATTAGACTACAAGAAAGAAAATTTGAACTTTTTGGACTAATTGTAGTATAAAATAATTAATTTAATTTTATATTCGACCTTATTTATATCTTTTTATGCCTTTAACTGATAAAACTCTTTCGGATTTGGTTGCAAAACGCCCGATAAACGGTAATACTTTTCAAGTTAAAACTGAAAAGAAGCAATATAACATTATATGCTTTATAGACGGCAAATGGAATTATGTTTTTCAAAGGTCATTGAAGCTTTTTCATAATGCCTTAGAAAAAAACACTGTATATTTCATTGCAGAGCCTGAATTCAAAAAGACTCCTGGAAAAGACAGGTTAAAGATCAGCACTTCAGATAATTATTTAATTCTAACGCCCTGTATTCATTCGATCCGTAAGAATGATGAGAATGCGAACAAGATCATTGAAGAGCTTATCAGAGAAGAGTTACGAAAGAAGGAAATTACATTTTATATTTCATGGTATTATGCCCCATCAGCAATAAATTATTCGAGAAATCTCGATCCTAAAGTGATAATTTATGATTGCATTGATGAGAATTTTCCGGGAGCAGACTCTAATGATTCAGAATTAATCTGCAATAATGATCTTATAGAGATCTCTGATATAATATTTACTACCGGTAAAAGCAGATTTGATCACTTAAAAGCATTTCATAAAAACGTTCATTATCTTCCTGATTGCTATGACAAAGAACATTTTTCTTCGTTACGTAATCTTAAATTTCCTGATGACCCATTAAAAAAAATGCATATAGGTTTTTTAGGAATAATAGATGAAAAAATTGATATAGCTCTGCTGATAAAACTGGCAAAACTCAAAAGCGATTGGGAATTTGTTATAGCAGGTCCTCTGATTAATGTAGCATTTAAGGAATTCTCTAAGGTTAATAACATTACATATTTAGGTGACAGGATATACATCCAATTCCCTCATCTTATGAAAAACTGGGATGCAGCAATTCTTCCATTTAAAATGGATAAAAATTCAGAACATATAAGCAGTATAAGAGCAATGGAATATCTTTCCGGGGGAATGCCTGTTGTATCGACTCCTTTTAAAGATATATTATGCCTGGCAGATAAAAATATAGTATTAACAGCAAATACTCCTGAAGACTTTGTTGCAGCTATCGAAGAATCAGTAAAATTGAAAAAAGATCCGGAATGGAAGCTTAAAGTTGAAAAGTTTTTGAAAAAAGGATCCTGCCGGAATACCTGGGATGAAATAGAAGAAATAATAAACAAAAAATTAAAGGATCTTGGAGTTTATCTTCAATAATATTTTGCTTTGTGTCGTAACTTATTATCATAATGAGACGCGAAAGTCGCGTCTCTCTCCTCGATAAATTATTCTATGTAGAAAAAGACATACTTGCCTCGCACCAAACCCAGGTCTATCGCAACTCTCAAAAAAAAATTATGCTCCCAAAAGTGTATTAAAAATAAAAGGTCATCTTTCCTTTCAATGATAACGGAGTGCCTGGAGTATAATGCAATTCTGTTACAGAAGTTTTTTCATTAAATAATCTCGACTCTGTATCAAACTGAGCTTCATTCCATGATCTGTTGTTTAATAAATTCTCAACTGCGAATCCTATCTGGTAACGCGAAGTTGTATAATTGATAACTGCATCCATTATAAAATATCCTTTTGCTCGTGTTGAATTATCACTATTAGCGGGTCTTTCGTTAACCAACCTGTACCTCAAGCTTCCATTGAAACCCTGTTTTAACTTAAATGAAACTCCGCCAATACTGGTAAAGTCGGGAGCAAGTGGAATATAGTCTTGTCCTTCTATCTCATCTAAAAATCTTCCATGTGCATAATCTAGATCGATATCTGCCCACAGCCAGTCTGTAAACTGGTAGCGCCCGGAAACATCAAGTCCTAGCCTTCTTGTTCTTCCGCTTGGTTCCACAACTGCTGCATCACCAACATAAACAAATTCACTTTCAAGATCTAATCCCCAAACACTTGCATTGACAAGCAGATTACCTGATGTAAAAGATGTTCCTGTTTCATATCCGTAAGCTCTTGGAAGAGTATTTTCAAGCTGCTTTCTTACAACTACTCTGCTGTCATTGGAATGAAAACCGATACCTGACTTTATGTAGAACTGAAGTTTTGGATCAACATTATAATACACATTCAATTTAGGGCTGACACGGAAATCATTTTTACTGCTCTCCAATCCTGCTGCTAAATAGTCAGTATAAAGGAAATCAAAATGATCTGCTCTTATACCAGGATTTATCACAAGCTTTCCTGCTTCAATGACTTCATCAACATAACCTGAAATATTTTTCTCCGTTAATTTACCATTTCCAAAAAAACTTACAAAGTTTCTTTTCTCCGTATTAGCGAGATATATCTCACCAATATCATCAATTCTTGCCCCGGCACCCAAAGTAGTTTTGAAGTTTGTATTTCCTGATCGCTTATTAAATGAAAATGAGCCGTTGTAACCGTAAATATTCCTGTGTTCGCTTTGATTAATTTCATCACCATTAACCGGATTATTAAGGAAAAATGTGAAATTCGAATACAGATTAAATCTATAATTAGTATAATAAAGCTGCTGCTTTATTTCAGAATTATTGCTAAGAGCACTGTTAAGAATTAAATTTACATTTGTTCTGCCGGTCTCTCCACCTTCACTCGGATCAACACTTCCATACCTGCCAATTGAGCCATCATTAACTGCACGGGTTGGTATTTGTCCTGATGCATCCCAATGACTTGTGAATGTTGAACCGGTAAGAGATAGAGAAGTATTATTAGAAAGCATTCCGAAATATTTACCGAACACATTTACTCTGCTGAACTTCTGCTTATTATCGAAATAACCATCAGATGAAACATATTCTGAAGCAAGATATAGACTTTCCATCTTATTACTGAACAAATGTTTTCCTCTTAATATATCTATCAATGCAACACCTCTGTAGCTGTTAAAAAGTCCTGTTTCTAACTGGACGAGACTTCTTTGCAGAACATTTTTAGTACTGAAAACCACAGCACCGGAAGTTGAAAGATCTCCGATCGAAGTTTTATATGGACCTTTAAAAACATTAAACTCTTCAATTGTTTCAGGGATTACAAAATGTAGATCAGCATACCCCTGACCATGAGCATGAGAAACCATATTGACCGGCATACCATCGACTGAAATTGCAATATCAGTACCATGATCTATATCAAATCCCCTTAAGAACATTTGCTCAGCTTTTCCTCCGCCTGCATGTTGTGCTACTATCAGACCGGGGACGAGCCTTAAAAGATCCTGTGATGAATTAACAGGTCTCAGCTTAACATCAAACATATTAATACTGGTAGTTCCATATTCCTTCGTTGAGTTAACATCAATCTCTGAAATAGTAAAAGCATCTTCAATTAACGGGATCACAATTTTATCATAAGAACCTCCATTAACATTTATCTGCATTTCTGAAGTCTTATAACCTATGGAAGTTAATCTTATAGTATAATTTCCATCGCCTGAAACAGGCAAGGAAAAATTTCCTGAAATATCGGATTTTGTAGAGATAGTTTTATCCGCTAAAGTAACTCTAACATTCGGAAGAGGAAATTTAGATTCTGAATTTATAACGGAACCTTTTAAATTTACCTGTGCAAACAAAGGTAAACTTATTAAAAAGCATAGTATGGTACAAAATAGAAAGTATATCGCTTTCATCATAATAATTTTCAATTTTAAGCATAAACATCCGTTAACAGGAGTATTTTGCTTTTAATAAAAGGAATTTAAACTGAATATTATGAAGTAAGCTTTGGAGGTTGTATAAGAGTTGAAGAATATCCACGTAATAAATTATCGTCAGATATACTTGTGTAGTTTTTAAAAGAAGGTGAATTTAACCACATTTTTTTGATCAATTTGGGAAACAGATCAAAATTGTTAAAGCCTGAATTGATACAGTTATCAGAATTAATTATTACTAAATTTTTATTTACCGGAGCAAGAAAATTAAGATCAAAATTACTATTATTAACGTTATGATCTGACATTAAGTGCTTTAAGTGCTTATTATTCTGCGAAAGATCGTTATCTGAATTTATTATAAAAGTATTATAAAGAATTAAACCGGCCACAGCAAATACAAAAACAAATAAAAACTGCACTGCAGTTGTTTTTATTTTTTCAATATTTGGTTTAAAGCTTTTCATAAAATTTATTATTGCTGGCTATCTTTTAATATATTACGAAAAAAATAGATTATTGGATTTCGGAGCGATTCCATTCAGCTGTATCTGTAAGGATGATTTAACCCGGGAAGAATATTCTCTGGACAGTCCAGAACATTGCAACGATTGCAATACAGACAGAAACAGGTATTACAACTCTGCTTCTGTACCATTGCTTATTTCCAAACCATCTTCCTACAAGCAAATATGCAGCTAGAATAATTGTGATTTGACCTAGCTCAACGCCTAAATTAAATGCTACAAGCGCTGTGATGAATTTTGATTCCGGAATTCCCAGATCAAGAAGCACACTTGCGAAACCTAATCCATGTATAAGGCCGAACAAAAACACTATTACTATTCTCCACGCATGCAGTTTTTTTGTAACTATATTTTCAACAGCAATAAAGACAATTGAAAGAGCAATTATCGGTTCAACAATACTTGGAGGCGCTTGAACGAGCTTAAACATTGCAAGACCGAGCGTGATGGAATGAGCAACCGTGAAAGCAGTTGCCTGCAGTAATACTGTTCTTAAATTATTGCTTAAAAAGTATAAGCCAAGAATGAAAAGGATATGATCAAGACCCATTGGAAGTATATGGGTAAATCCAAGCTGGGTATAAACCGAGAATACATCTGTAGTTGTAAAGTCACCTCCTGAAAAGGGGTGAGCTGAAAGTACCGAATTAGAGATCAGAACAATAAAAGCGGCTAATGGTATAAAGAGCTTTGATATCTTATTTTGTGAGTTCACGATCCGGAATATAATATCTGATAATGTGGATTGATCAAGATTGCTTTTGAAATATATTCATTTGATTTTTCAATTTCACCATTCTTTTCGAATATTTTTCCTGCATGGAACATCATCAGCGGGTCTTTGGAACCTAATCTTAATGCCTGAAGAATATTTTCTTCAGCTTTTTTGTAATCTCCTTTTTTGTAATTCAGCCAAGCATATGCGTGATAAGTCTTGACACTTTTTGAGCCGTCTTTAAAAGCCTGTTCAACTCTTTCAATAGAAGCATCCATATTTTTATTATGATCTGCATTGAAAATTGCAAGCTCCAGATCTGTTTCAATTCCCTTATTCTTAAGCATTGTTAGAGCGAACTTTACTTTATCATATTGCTCATTTGCTTTATCAGTTTGTCCCGTAATAGTGTAAATATCACCCAATGCGATAAGATATTCAGGTATTGCACTTTGCTTAATTGCTTCACCGTAAAGCTTTATTGCCTTATTATAATCTTTTTTATAAAGGGATATTTTTGCAAGACCGCCTAAGCCATGTATGTAATCTATAATATCATCAGTTGAGCTTTCGTAATAATGCTCTGCTTTATCTACTTCACCATTATTATAATAAAGATTGGCAAGCTGCACTTTTACCCATGCTATATTTTCAGTTCTGGGAGCGCCGGCATCAACTGCCATTTTCATTGCATCAATAGCACCGTTGATATCGCCATGAAGCTCTCTTATATATGAAATGCGCGAGTAAGCAGAAAGATTCGGTTTCATATCAACCATTTTCTGAGCACTTGCAACAGCTTCATCATACATGCCAAGCTCGTTCTGAGCATCAACTAAAATTGTATAGGTATATGCATTAAAGGGATCAATTGATAATGCTTTGTTTCCAAGATCGAGTGCACCTTTAAAATCATGCCTGGAAAGATAAACTGATGCAAGAAGTGACATTGCATCTGTATTCTTACTATCCATCTTTATAGCTTTTTCTAAAGCATCTTCAGCGCTTGAATAATAATTCGGGTCAAATGTTTCTCTTGCTTTCTGGATATATGCCGAGCCAAGCTTAACATATAAAATTGCATTATCGCCATTCTGGTCAAGCTGCTCTTTTACTGTATAAATAAAATTGTCAGCTGACTTATCCTTGCCTCCGCTTACATAATTAATTTTCGAATCATAAACTCCCCTGTTCTGGCTGAATGTTTTTTTGCCAAAAACTTTCCATCCTGTGAAGCCAAGGATTATAATTACTGCAAAAAAAAGTATGTATTTTTTATTTGTTCTCATTTTGTTGTTTTTTAAAAAGCCTGACAGATTTCATACTGTCAGGCTGTATATCCATTGATTGTGAATGAAACTATTCTGCATCGCAGAATAAAGGTTATTTCACTAACATCATTTTCTTTGTATCTACACCTGCGGAAGTCTTAAGCTTTGCAAAGTATGTACCTGTTGGTACTGAAAGACCTGCATCATTTAAGCCATCCCACTCTACAGTCTTTACGCCTGCAGTAATTCTTTCATTAACAAGAGTTCTTACCATTTGTCCAAGCATGTTATATATTACTAAAGTAACATCATCTGCTTTATTAAGGCTGTAAGTTATCTTTGTTGTAGGATTGAATGGGTTTGGATAATTCTGACCAAGGCTGAAACCGTCAGGATTATTTACGCCGCCAAGACCACCGTTGTTCGAAACGCCTGTGATCTGGCCGTGTGTATCTGAAAAACCGTCAAATGGCAATGCAACATATGGGAATGTTGACATAAATGTTTTATCATTTCTGTTTACGCCATCACCAAGCTGAGCATTAATACCTGTGCTGAACGGAGGTCCTAAAAGAACACCGGCTACAACTTTAAGCTCAATATCATATACGTCATCTCTAAGTCTTCTGCCATTAGGGAAACCAGCGTTATCACCTGCTACAACACCAAGCCTGTTTTCACTTGCGAATGCAACAGGAGCGATTGCAACGTTCAGTCTAAGCTGCTCAGATGGAGTAAGAGAATCCTGAGGACGTCTTGTTAATCCCGGAACACCTTTTAAGAACACATTAATCAGATCAGTTCTGTTTGTAGTTGGGATATCATCTGTAACAGGATATAAAGTATTTATAAGACCTGCAAGCTCAGAAGTACTTACGAAAGGTAAAAACTGCGCATCATCAACAGGCTTACTTGCATTCCATTTATTCTTATTGCTTAATGGAATAACCACTTCATTTACTAAAGGCGATCCTAGTCTTGAGATCTGCTGAAAAGCGCCGGTATAAGTTCTTGAACCGTCAGCATTTAAAACTGTAGTAGTTCTTCTTGAACTTGTTGCCCAGATTCCTATTATTGAGTTTGGATCAGTTGCCGGAGTAGGAATAGGAAGATTTGTTAATTGAGTTTTTGGAACTGTTATAGCAATAGTATTAACGTTATAACCGGCAAGACCGTCTTTTCCGCCGCCTGCATTTCCAGGAGCACCTGGTCTGATCTTTAGAAGGTCAAATACTGCACCAACGTCAATGAAAAAAGGATCGTCGATCTGACCGCAATAAACAGAGCCATTTGCTAATGGAAGAGCCTGGATAGATGCATTCATTATTGCCTGATAATCAGGCATGGAAATAGGACCTGCATAGTTAGGATCGCTGTGACCAGGACCACCAACATAAGAAGGAGCTACAGGAAGAGCGCCTGAAGTATAAACAGTAGCACCATTCATGATCTTTGAAACTGTGTAAGTCTGCTTTACATTAAGATCAGGATCTGTTGGTGAAGTAACCTGTCCTGTATTGTAAAGGAAAGTGTTAGTGTTTGCAACAGTAGTTGAAAACTGGAACTGATAAGTAATGTGAGGCTGCCTGTCACCAACGTTATCTATATTTATTTCATAAATAAGATCTGTTCCGAACGGATAGAAATTCGGACCGCCTGCGGGTTCCTGAAAAGGTATGTAGTTTGCGATAATACATACATTGTTAGGATTGTCAGCAGGTACAAATGCATAAACATCAGTGTTGTCTGCCGTTGGATCTGTTGCTGTAAGAGGTGCTTCCCTGTGACTGGAAGCTTCAGTCTTCTGAAATGAGTAGATGAAAGCAGAAGCGATCACGATCATAATCAGGGCTGAAAAGAGATAGGTTTTTTTCATTTTTGTTTCCCTTTGTTTGAAAAATGGGGTTTGATCAGATAAACAATATGTCATCTGAAATAACTTACGAAGCGAAGATTAGAATGGATTTAAGCAAAAACGGAACTGCTAAAAAATATTTTCACCTTGTACTCTATATATTACTTATGAGTATAAGTTCATTTTTTAATAAGATAGTTCCTAAATTGTTATTCATTGATAATAAATAGTTTAAGTAATAAATATAAGGTTTCCGTATAACTACTTATATAAAATAAACCTATCCGTAAAACTACTTAATTAATAACTCTACGTATAACTACGCCCGTATTACTCCTAATTTACATTAATGATTAAAACATATATTTTAATGCATACCGAATTTAAACTTTGACTTATGAAATTTTATGGACCTTACCTGCGCGAGAAGAAACAAGTTTTAAATAATTTATGGCACTGGTATTCAGAGTGTGAAGAATTTCCAAAAACAATAAGACCTGAATCAATGGTTTCTTCAAGCAGACCTGACGATGGAGAACTTTGCAATAACTGCTTACAGATAGAAAAGAGCAAGAAGAATGACGGATACCACAATGCAGCTGAAGTCTTAGATAATCATAATTCAATTTACAGCGAGAACCTTAGCGGCATTACACATGAAGAATTAATGAGAAATAATTTTAGAGCTTAAATTTCTTACTCTGAAAACATTAAAAATATTTACAGTAAAAGCATTCTTACTGGCTGAAACCAATGATAAATAAAAGGAAAACTTATGAGAACAGAAATAAGAAAAATATTTAACAGCCTTGATATAAATAAAAATATTGAGCTGCTCGGCATTACTAAGGATACAGATGAAGAAGCCACATATGATGGCTTAGGTTCTCTTCTTACATTACATTCTTTGAGATATACTGCAGTTCTCAAACAAGGAATGCAAATAATACCTGTTGAGATAAAAGAAAAAAACACACTTGAAGAGATCAGGTATTGCTTTCAATTACAGCTTGAGCTATATGCAGTATAGAATTTACAAACTTTTCTAATAATGTTCACAAATAAAAATTTAAAAGAATCCGGACGTCACTTTTACAAAGACACTGAAGGTGTAGTCGGGAACGGATACCCAATAGTCTGCTTTTCAGATATAAGCTGGAATGTTAAATTTCAAAGACCCCACCAGCTATTTTCACAGGCAAAAAGAATCAATATTATAATATTTATTGAGAAACCCCTGCTTCAAAGATCAGGCAAGCCAAACCATTTCATCAGCAGGGTATCGGACAATATTTTAATCCTCACACCAGTGATCACCGATGAAGATCCGGAAAGCACGATCCATGAAACAGTAGAACAGCTTTTAACGGAAAAACTAAAAAGTCATAATACTACCGAATATATCTGCTGGTATTATTCGCCTAAAGCTATTAATTACTCACAAAAATTAACTCCAAAACTGATCATATTTGACTGCATGGATGAATGCTGCGGATATGAGGGTGCGGATACTGAAGTAAACGAAAGCGAAAAAAAGCTACTTGAAGTAACTGATTTGGTTTTTACAGGGGGAAGAAGCCTGTGCAATGCTAAAAAACTCCTTCACAAAAATGTTCATCTTTTTCCTGACAGCATTGACTACGAGAGATTTAACGGCAATACAAAACAAGCTAAAAAAAATATAATAAAAAAACCCGCAGCAAAAATTGGTTATTTCGGGGTCATAGATGAAAGACTGGATCTTAATTTATTAGATAAAATTGCTGCAAATAAGCCTAAATGGAAATTTGAAATAGCTGGTCCAATTGTCGAAAATATGCACGGCAAATTACCTGAAAGAAAAAACATAACATTCACGGGTGATATTCGGGACGAGGAAATTCCATCCATTATAGGAGAATGGGATGCTGCAATTTTACCGTATTCAAAAAATAATTCAACAGAAAATACAGCCCCATCCAGATTACTTGTGTATTTTGCTGCTAATAAAAATATAGTTTCCACATCAATAAATGATATAGTTCATTACTTTGGAGAGAACGGGATGGTAAGAATTGCCGATGAACCGGATGATTTCGTTAAAGCACTGGAAGCAGCAATCAAATACAAGCCGGAAGCGGAATGGCAAAAGAAGGTTGACAGCATAATTCGAAAGACTACATGGGAAAAAACATGGAATGGAATGAGTAAAAAGATAAATAAGCTGCTTAGCGATACTGATCAACAGCTATAATGAAATATTTAAAACCACATAATACCGGGTGGCATTATGGAGGAATTTAAAATTTCATACCGGCTATAATTAACATCTGCATTTGGTTATTTATGATCTATGAGGTTATTAAATCATCTTCCGCAGAAAGATTTGGACCCAAATAATCATTAATAGGATTCGGGTAACTATTTTCTATCAAATTATTACATTCCGGGCAAAGAGATCTATCTCCTGTTCCTTTCCTTACAAAAGCGGAGTCAATTTCTGAGCCGGCTTTGCAATCTAAATGTTCATGATATATATTTTCATTTGCACTGTACCACGGTTCGATCTTTTTCATAGTATTATCGTTATATAATAGTTAATTGGGCATCAAACTCTGTCATATTGTTAGTTTGGAATCGCAATATTTTAAAAATTGAAGATACGTAGTAATACTGACATATAATACTAATAATAAGTAATAATACCTATAAAGTTCCATAAACTTTTTTTGTCTCTCTTCAACAGAATTTAGCTATATCCATCTAAATTAATGTAGAGCTATTTTTTTTAACAAACACTCTTTGTTAATTGAATTCAAATATATATAGAAGAAAACGTAGTAATACTGTTAAAATATTCAAAATACGTAGTTATACCTATTTAACTTATTGTATTTTACAATTTTATGAAACTAATTAATTTTTAAATGTATTATACTAATAAATAGACAAAGAAAGGATGAAATATTATGAAGGTATTAAAAGCAGTATGTAAAGTCACAGTGATCTTTTTAATTTTAGTTAATAT
>JBBRMY010000016.1:0-28906 GCA_038230595.1 Ignavibacteria bacterium | reverse complement strand
TAAATATGCTTTCTTAACATCTTCATTATTGCTTAAATTCTGTTCAATTCCTTCAAGAATGATCTGCCCTGTTTCAAGAACATATCCGTAATTTGAAATTGATAATGCAAGCAATGCATTCTGCTCAACTAATAATATTGACAGTCCCTTTTCCTTATTTATCTCAACTATCTTTTCAAAGATAGTCTTCACAAGTATTGGCGCAATTCCCAAAGATGGCTCATCTAAAAGTAAAAGTTTCGGCTTACCCATCAGCGCTCTTGAAATTGCCAACATCTGCTGCTCACCGCCGCTCAGAGTTCCTCCGCTTTGATTCATTCTTTCTTTCAATCTTGGAAAAATTGTAAAAATATAATCGAGGTCAGATTTAATTCCATCTTTATCTTTTCTAGTAAAAGCTCCCATCTCAAGATTTTCTTTCACAGAAAGATTTGTAAATATCATTCTGCCTTCCGGTGATTGTGTTAATCCCATCTGAACGATTTTATCAGGAGAAACATTTGTGATCTCTTTATCTTCGAATTTTATACTGCCCGATGCCGACTTTATTATTCCGGAAATGGTCCTGAGAATTGTAGTTTTACCTGCGCCGTTTGAGCCTATCAAAGTGACGATAGAGCCCTGCGGAACTTCAAGAGAAACTCCCTTGATGGCCTTTATCGCTCCGTAATTTACATGTAAATCTTTTATTGTCAGCATAAACTTTTAAAAATCTTTTACCTGAGATGCAAATATGCGTCTCTACAAATTAGTTATGTGTGTCTCCTAAATATGCTTCTATAACCTTTGGATTATTTCTGATCTCCTCCGGAAGTCCTTCTGCAATCTTTTTACCGTATTCCAAAACATAAATTCTTTCGCAGACTCCCATAACAACTTTCATATCATGCTCGATGAGAACAATTGATATTTTGAATTTATCTTTTACTTTTTTGATCAGAGTATTTAGCTCAACTTTTTCTGTAGGATTCATTCCGGCTGCCGGCTCATCAAGCAAAAGAAGCTTTGGTGAGGTTGCAAGAGCGCGGACTATCTCAAGCTTTCTCTGATCCCCATAAGGCAGGCTGATTCCAAGTTCATTTTTAGAATCCTGAAGATCAAAAATTTCCAACAACCCTTCGATCTTGTCATCAATCGTCTTTTCTTCTGCTGTAAATTTTCCGGGTCTGATCAGTGTCGAAAAATAACCGTGATCAAGATTTTTTATGAATGAAACTCTGACATTATCTTTTACTGAAAGGCTTTTGAATAATCTGATATTCTGAAATGTTCTGCTGATACCCATTCCTGAAACTTCGTAAGGCTTGTATTGTACCAATGACTTTCCTTCAAGCAGTATATCACCTTCTGTAGGATCATACACACCTGTTACCATATTAAATACCGTTGTTTTACCTGCGCCATTTGGACCTATAATTCCAACAAGCTCGTTAGGTTCAACATGCGCGTTAAAGCAATCAACGCAGGTTAATCCGCCGAATCTCATAGTTACATTTTTTATCTCAAGAAGGCTCACGGTTCTATATCAGCTTTAACTTTATTGGATTTTGTTTTTTTAGTTAAAGGATTTCTTATCCCGAATAATCCCTGCGGACGCGTCAGCATCATTATAATAAGCAGCAGAGAATAAATTATCATTCTGTATTCAGAAACTCCACGAAGAAGTTCAGGAAGAATAGTTAATACAACTGCAGCAATTATAACACCGGGTATGCTTCCCATTCCTCCGAGAATTACCATTACAACAATTTCCACAGACCTTAAAAAATTAAAATCTTCAGGATTTAGATATTGATTAAAATGTCCATACAGCGCTCCGGCAACTCCGGCAAAAAATGCTCCGCTTATAAATGCACTTACTTTAAATTTGGTAGTGTTAATACCCATAGACTCTGCGGCAACTTCATCATCTTTCACTGAAAGAAATCCTCTTCCGTATGTTGAGTTGATGAGGTTATATATAAAATAAACTATTATACTTACGAAGAGAAATACCCAGAAAAAATTTGTGAATTTTTGAACACCATAAAATGTGAAGGGAATATTTGTAAGTTCATCATGAGCCTGAATATCTCTTAATCCGTTCTGATATATATAAACTCCTCTGTATCCCTGCGATGCACCTATCACATTCATGTTCTGAATGAAAACTCTTATGATCTCACTGAATCCCAAAGTTGTTATCGCCAGATAATCGCCTTTTAATCTCAGCGAAGGAACTCCGACTATCAAACCTGCAATTGCAGCAGCAAGACCACCTGCTATTATCACACAGAAAAAAGTCATATTATGCCCGAAGTCATTATCTCCAAAAATTCCATAGAAAAAAGGAGCCCAGTAAGTTGACATAGCTATGGCAAGATATCCGCCGATTGCCATGAAACCGGCATGTCCCAGAGAGAACTGCCCCGTGAATCCGTTTATTAGATTTAAAGAAGTGGCGAGAATAATATTAATACCGATATAGATCAGAATAGTATAGAAATACGGATCTATACTTGATGAGAATAAATTTATTACATAAACGAGAACTATTGCAGATAAGAAAGTAAGCTTACTTTTCATTCAAAGGAAAGAAGATCGAAAAATGGTACTAACTAAAAAAGTTTTTAAACTTAACTAATAACGCCTAAACTAAAAAGAATAAAATTAATAGCATTTTCAGGCAATTTTTTAATAATTTATCTATTTTAATCTATAAACTTTTATACATTAAAAAATTTAATCCTTTTACAGTAGTTGCTATAAGGGTTTTCCTTTTATAAATTTACTTAACCAATTATCTCTTGATAAAGTAACCGGTAATCAATAGGTTATTACAATATCATTTGTTGTTAAGATCTGTTGAATACTTTTTTCTTTAATCTTAAAACATAAATATTGAAAAAAATAAATTTATTACTTATTTCCTTTTTCATTTTATGGAGTTCTCAAGTATTTGCACAAAACAGATATCATAATTGCGGAATGCAGGGCAATGCGAAAAGTAAAAGAATTAAGGATCTCAACAAATTAAAAAATCGATTTAATATTCCTGATAATTCATTTATAGATTCTACTATAACATTAAATGCTATACTTCAACCGGGAGTTGATACGGCTCGATTTACCTCTGACAATGCCGTTTATATAGAAGGTTATGTGTTCAGTGTTAAATCCGGAGGTCAGGAAACATGTAATTGCAAAACTAAATTAGAAAGATATAAGGATATTCACATTGAGATAACTGCAGATGATGTTCATACATCTGCGAATGAAAGAGTGATCGTTGAGCTTACGCCACGGATGAAAAGAATCATCTTTAACCAGCTTGGTATTAACAGCATTACATCAAATAAATTAAAAAATGCAATATTGGGAAAAAGAGTAAGGATTCAGGGCTGGTTGTTTTTTGATGAAGAACATATGCAGAATTCATACAATATTGATCCCGAAGATACTTCAAATGATAACTGGAGAGCAACTTGCTGGGAAGTTCACCCTATTACTTCAATCGAAATAATTGAATAATGGACAATAATTATTAGAAGCACATACAAAAAAAGCAGCCAATGGCTGCTTTTTTTGTTATTTTGTGGGCGATTAAGGATTCGAACCTCAGACCCCTTCGGTGTAAGCGAAGTGCTCTAACCAGCTGAGCTAATCGCCCCGGTCAATACATTTTCTCAATGTATCATACAAATTACATCATTCTCACCTAATTTTCAATCTATATAGTATACTCTTTTCCATAGAATATCTTTTGCCTATATGGTATATTTTAAATCATTATTAATTAAACTCCATATTGTGACTAAACGTTATATTTTTCTATTTATATTTTTGACAGCTATTATACTTCAGGGATGTAATAAAGACAGTAAAACAGATAATAAAACAACTACTTCGAGCTCCGGACAGAACAGCGATCTTATTAAAAAAGATGGTAATGTTGAAAAGGTAACTCTTGCTATGAAGCCTAAAAAAGGCGATAAGTTTGTATATAAGATGATCGCAAAAACTACTTCTCAGGAAAATAGTCCTCTTACTCAGGATAAAGATATTACTTCAGATCAGGTTATCAACTACTTCTATTCAATGGAAGTCACTGAATCTTCCGCTGATGTTTCTACATACAAAGCGAAATATGACAGTATTAATATTGTTTCAACTGTGAAATCAGGTGATTCATCTTTAGTAATAAAATACAACTCGAACATTAAAGACTCTATCTATAATAAGCCTGACTTTATTCAGTATAATGCAATTATCAATGAGGATTTTTTCCTCAGAGTCTCTTCTAAGGGTGAAATATCTGATATATACGGATTAGAAAAGATCTACACTAAAATGTTCAAAGCACTTGGTGATACTTTGAAAGATTCTGATAAGAACGAGATCAAAGAATCATTCGGTAATAATGCTATTAAGTCAGTCATGCAGCAGCAGTTTCAGCTTTTCCCTGATACTGAAGTTGTAAGAGATTCAAGCTGGACAAGAAGCTATGATACTCAGCTTATGATCTTCCCTGTGAAAAATAATTTATCTTATAAAATAAAAGATATTCAGAATCAGAACGGCGACAATATAGTTGTTATTGATGCTACTCTGTCAATTGCTTTTGATCAGAAAGAAATTAATGAGAAAGATGTAAAATATCAGATCAGCGATATGGATACCGGCGGCAAAGGAACTATCAGCTTTAATCTATCCCGCGGATGCATTGTTAAAAAAGAAACTAATACAAAAGTTGATGCCACTATGAAAATATCTTCAAAGGGTCAGTCAATGAAGTCAAAGCAGAATGCAAACACATATCTTTTAGTTGAGCTTCAGAAGTAAGAATTAGAATGAGCTTCTTTTAACTTCGTTCCTGCGCTTCAGCGCGGGAACGAAAGTTTTTTTCTCCGATTAACAGCTGAAATTACTAATCAAAATAGAATAACAGAATGATCACAGTAAGAGAAATTGATCACCCTCTCGTAGCGCACTATCTCACAAAATTAAGAGATAAAGATACCGAAAGGTCAGTTTTTAAGTCTTCCTTAGAAAGGATATCATATATTCTTGCTGCAGATGTATATTCACAGATAGAAACTGCTCCAATGCAGGTAACAACTCCTCTGATGAAAACAAAAGGCGAGAAAGTTAAGAATAAAATAGTTATTCTTCCTATTCTTCGTGCCGGACTCGGTATGACAGAAGGTTTTACAGAATTATATCCGGAAGTTATTGTGTCTCATATAGGATTATACAGAGACGAGGAAAATCTAAAGCCTGTTAAATATTATTTTAAATTTCCGGAAATTAAGAATAAGACAGGACTGAAAGTTATTGTGATAGATCCGATGATCGCAACCGGAGGAAGCGTAATATTTACACTTGAATATCTTTTCAGCATGGGAATCAAAGACATCACAGTTGTATCTTTGATCTGTGCACCGGAAGGTATCAGTGCTATTAACAAAAGATTCTCCAATAAGGATAAAGATAAGATAGAAATGCTGACATGTAAGATCGATGATAAGCTAAACAACGTTGGATATATTATGCCGGGTCTCGGCGATGCCGGTGATAGGTATTTTGGGACTTAAAATTACACTGTAGAATTTAGGATGTGTCCTGCCTCTACAAAACACGTTACATATAAACAGGCTGCCGCCTGTTTGATCTGCTGAAACTGAACTGACTATTGTAATGTTGACAACTATATGCTTGGAAACTTATACAAAACAAAACTTGAAGAGCTGCTTGTTATATGCCGCAACAATCTTCCTGCTAACAAGCTTAATGAAAAGCTGATCTCCGATGCTTTTAGCTTCGCTCATCATGCTCACAAGCATGATCTGCGGAAGTCAGGAGAGCCTTTCATTTCACATCCCTATGCCGTAGCAAGAATTCTCGCAACAGAAATTCCCATTGACTCAATAACGATCGCTTCATCTCTTCTTCACGATGTAGCTGAAGATACAGTATACACTATTGCAGATATCCGCGAAAAATTTGGTGATGAAGTCGCTGAAATTGTTGACGGAGTTACAAAGATCGAAGGTATCTTTGGCAACTACGAGCAGAAATTAGTTGAGACTTACAAAAAGCTGATGTTCTCCATGACTTCTGATCTGCGCGTAATGATGATCAAATTTGCAGACAGAATTCACAATCTCAGAACTCTTGAATTTCTTGAAGATCCCCGTCAGATAAGAATGGCACAGGAAACTCTTGAGATCTTTGCGCCAATAGCCCACCGCTTTGGACTATCCGGAATAAAATCTGAACTTGAAGATCTTTCATTAAAATATATTGATCCTACATCTTTCGATGAAATAAGCAGGCAGCTGAATGAAGTAAAATCTGAAAAGAAAAGATTTATAAGAAATTTTATAAAGCCGATAAAGAAAAGATTAATAAAGGAAAATTATAAGTTCGAAGTCTTCGGAAGAACCAAGCATATTTATTCGATCTACAATAAGATCAGGAATAAAAACAAGACTTTCGACGAGATGAATGACATTTTTGCTGTCAGAATTATAATCGATACTCAGAATAAAAATGATTGCTTTGCAGTTTACGGCCTTTGTTCCGAGATTTACATTCCAGTACCTGAAAGGTTTAAAGATTATATTTCACTTCCAAAGCAGAACGGATATCAGTCAATACATACAACTCTTCTTGCTGAAGACGGCGATCCTGTTGAAGTTCAGATTAGAACTAAAGACATGCAGGAGATCGCTGAAAAAGGAATTGCAGCGCACTGGAAGTATAAAGAGAAATCTAATTTAAATGATATTAAGCTTGAAAGCTGGCTGAAGTCAGTTCGAGAAGCTTTTGAAAATCAATACAAGGATGACCCCGATAAGAACTTAATGGAAACATTTAAGTTAAATTTATATCAGGATGAAATATATTGCTTTACTCCGAAGGGTCTGTTAAAAGTTCTGCCTGTAGGCGCTACATGTGTTGATTTTGCATTTGAGATTCATACGGAGATCGGTTACAAATGTATAGGAGCCAAGATAGACCGCAAGATAGTAACTCTGGATACAAAATTAAAAAGCGGTGACCAGATAGAGATCATTACTTCCAAGAACCAGACTCCGAAAAGAGACTGGGAGCAATTTGTTACAACACATAAAGCAAAATCCGATCTCAGAAAATATTTCAATCTCGAAAAGCGAAAGCAGTCTGAAAAAGGCAAAGAGATCTGGGAAAAGAAAGTAAAGAAAAAGAAAATTCATTTCAGTGAAGAGAATCTTCAGAAAGTTATTCATAAGCTTCGTCACAAAGAGCTATCCGGGTTTTATTATGAAATTGCCGACGACGAAACAAAAGCTGACGATGCATTAAATATTCTTTCTGACACTACAAAGATCCAGCAGCTTGATCAGAAAGTAATGTGGAACAATGAGCTTATAAATAAATCCTCCGAAGATATTTCTGAAAAGATAGATAAGCAGTATAAAGAAGAGATCCATGCTAAGAACGGACAGCTTTTAAAGATCGACGGTGATCTTGACTTAAAAAATCTTAAATATGAATTTGCAAAATGCTGTAACCCTATTCCGGGAGATGAAGTAATCGGTTTCATCACACAGACAGAAGGAATTAAGATTCACAGGAAAGCATGCCGCAACGTTGACTTCTATACGCTTGACGCACATCGCCTGATCGAAATAAACTGGGACGGTGAAAGCTCTGGAGAGTTTAATGGCGGCGTAAAGATAATAGGTCAGAACAGTGCAGGAATATTAAATGACATTACAAATACCATCTCAAAAAATTTCAATGTTAATATTAAGACAGTGAATATTACTACCAAAAATTCAATTTTTGAAGGCAGGTTTATACTTGAGATAGGAACTCTTAAGCAGTTAAACGATATTATTGAAAAATTAAATCATCATGAAGGAATATTCAGTGTTTCACGTCTTGAATAAAAATAAAATTTCAGTTCTTTTTATAATAGCATTAATTTCTGCAGCCTCATTTTTTTCATTTTCATCCGGATATTTAAAAAATAATGTTTCAGTTGAAAAGGATACAGCGAGAGAAACTCCTCTCACTTATGTAAATGAAAAACACCTTGCAAACATCCGGCAGTTGACTGATGGAGGTGAAAATGCTGAAGCTTACTTTTCTTTTGACGGTAAAAAGCTTTCTTTTCAGTCAACAAGAAACGGAAGAATTTGTGATCAGATATATACTATGAATATTGACGGTTCGGATCAGAAAATGGTAAGCACAGGTAAAGGAAGAACTACATGTTCATATTATTTCCCAGATAACAAAACCATTCTTTTTGCTTCAACACACTTAGCAGGTGATGATTGTCCTCCTCGTCCTGACTTTTCGAAAGGATATGTCTGGGCATTATATAATTCTTATGATATTTTCACAGTAAAAGAAGATGGGTCAGATCTAAAGCAGTTAATAAATTCTCCCGGATATGATGCTGAAGCAACTATTTCACCGGTTGGAGATAAAATAATTTTCACATCAACAAGAAATGGAGATGTTGATCTTTATTCTATGGATCTTGACGGAAGCAACGTTCTGCAATTAACAAATGAGGTTGGATATGATGGAGGAGCTTTCTATTCGAAAGACGGGAAAAAAATCGTTTACAGAAGAACAAGATTTAAAGATGGAGAAGTAGGCGAAAAAGAAAAAGATAATTATAAACAAATATTAGCTGAAGGATTAATAAGACCAACCAAGCTTGATATATTCATTATGGATGCTGATGGCAGCAATAAAATTCAGATAACAAATAATGATGCCGCTAACTTTGCTCCTTATTTTCACCCTGATGGTAAAAGGATCTTATTCTGCTCTAACATTGAAGATCCGCTTGGAAGGAATTTTGATATTTACATGATAAATATGGACGGAACAGGACTTGAGAAAATTACAGAGTGTCCTGAATTCGATGGCTTTCCAATGTTCTCCCCTGATGGTAAAAAATTAGCGTTCTGCTCAAATCGTCACAACGCGGTTAAAGGTGAAACAAATGTCTTCATCTGTGATTGGGTAGAATAAAAATATCTGGTTTGCACTGTCATTCCTGCGTAAGCAGGAATCCCGTTAATCAATGAAATCCAGTCAGAACCATTATCCATTCTCAAATAAGATATAAAAATAACCTATGGAAAACCTATCAGTCATCTCAACTATAAGTATCAACGCCACCACTTCAAAAGTATGGGACACTCTTGTGAATCCTGAGCAAACCAAAAAATATATGTTTGGTTGTGAAGCTGTTTCCGATTGGAAGCCCGGAAGTTCTCTCGAGTGGAAAGGAAATTATGAAGGCAAAGAAATGGTATTTGTTAAAGGAAAGGTCGTCAAGATCGAGCCTCAAAAGCAATTGATATACACTGTCATTGATCCAAATTCCGGCATGGAAGACATCCCAGTTAATTATCTGAATGTTACATATACTCTCGAGGAAAAAGATAATAAAACTACATTAACAGTTGTTCAGGATGGCTTTGAAGATGCAGCCGATGGTCAAAAGCGCTACGAAGATACTTACAACAAAGGTGAAGGCTGGAATCCGATCTTAGTTCAGATCAAAAAAATATCAGAAACAGATTAGTTCAGTTTCATGGCACGACGAAGAACAAATAAATACACTCGTTCCAGATCTAAAAAGAAAACGTTAATAATTTTTCTTTTTGCTGTACTCATTGTTGTGTACCTGATCATGAATAGGTAGAGCAAATTTTATTTCACTAATACCAGCTTTACAGATGCGGAATAATTTTCCGTTTCCATCCTGCAATAATAAATACCAGTTGGTAGATTTTCTGCATTCCATGTAAATTCATATTTCCCTGCTCTCATTTCTGATCCTGCAATTTTTTCTATCCGCTTTCCTGAAACATCAAAAATATTCACACTGACAAAAGAATTCCTTGCTACATCAAAATTAATTTTAGTCGTCGGATTAAATGGGTTTGGATAATTTGGATGCAGAAAATATTTTTCAGGAACATCTATTGAAATTAAATTTATTCCGGATGAAGGTCCGACTGTCAGGGAATGTGAAGTTAACTTTGAATCTATAACAAGGTCACCTGCATCTATAACATTATTGCCGTTCTTATCATACCAAAGTGCCGTCAGCAAGTCATAGCTGCCCGGTACTGTATTGCAAGGAACACTAAACTGACGATTGTAATTTGACGTTCCGCTTGCAATATTTACTTTCACATCATGAGCTGCATCAGAAATATAACTGCTCGTTCCGGTTGGAGCAATAGATGCTGCTAAAAATAAATTAAGATTTCCGCTCGTTGTCAGATTATATTGTATGTTCACCGTTCCGCATGCAGGTATTGTATTCGGAATTGCTGTGTTGGTATTTATTTTTGAAGTTCCGCCCTGAGTTAGAGTCCAGCTATAGCCCGGTACATTGTAATAGTGATCTAAAATTCCCTGCCATGTTTTCGTTCCGTATCCATGTGTTACTCCTAAAGAGCATGGCGAAGAAACTAAAACTTTTGTACCTGTTGCCCATCTTACGGTTCCCCACTGGCAAAGTCCGCGTCCATGTCCATTTGACGTTATTCCGGAGCATACAAGGTCTGATGTGCAAGGCCAGGCTGTGCCTGTTCCGCATAGACCATCTCCGCAGCCAAGATTATTATTCTCAGCAGCATATTCTGACCGGACTATATTTCCACTGGTGTTAAGCATTACATAACGCGAAGTTATATCTACAGCATTGTTTGAATTAGTGCTTAACGAAGAGCCTAACATCTGGCAATAAGTATTATCACATATATCATAAGTAGAATTGATCGGATGATAAACATAATATAATGCATAAGTTCTTACTGCTACTGCAAATGACTGAAGAGAATTCATTCCGCCTGCAAGGCTTCCCCAACACGAATAAACTTCTGCGGGAATAACATACTTACAGTAAGTATCGATAGAATAAATTTCAACCGTCGAGCAATTTGTTCCTGTACATGTTCTGCCGACTTTGATACTCTGTGGTATTGTAAACGGATCTGTTAAATTATTTTCTTTTTCAATATTATTATTACATTCATTACAAAGGGAACTTGATGAATTAACTTCATCTATTCTTGATCTAAAATTCTTTTCATCTGTTATAATATTTCCGATACCCTCTTCCAATTTAATTTTTAATACAATATCATTGCCGGGATAATTTTCAATATTTCTATCTGTAATTATTTTATATCCGTTCTTTGTAAATATCAGGTCGGAATATTTGTTCCTACCGCATTCAGCCCTTAATGAAAATTCAAAATATCCTTTATTATCCGAATAAAAAGTTTTATTCTGTTCTTCGCATTTTATTTCAACTCCCTGCAAGGGGAGTAATGTTTTTGCATCAACAACATATCCTGCATAAACCTGCGATTGTGCAGTGCGGAGTTTCTGAATTCTGTCCGATTTTAATTTTGAATCTTCATTTAAAGGGTCCAGATTAATAACAAAAGTTGATCCTTGATCCGATAAAGTTATATTCGAACTGATACTCTTATACCCGTTTGAATTTACAGTTATAAAATAATTACCAACAGGAATATTTTTTTGTACATCACCATTCCGTAAATTCTCCGGAGAAAAATAAATGTTTTCTTTTGTTAAGATGTTTGAAACAAATAATGAGGAAGGAATTACTTTTATGCCGGTCTGACTGTCTGCAAAAATAAACTTTACAGACGCCTGGCTGCAAATTGCAATTGATGAGTATAGTACTAAAACGAATGCAACAATAAGAATTCTTTTTATGAGCATACAAACTAATGTAGAGACACGATTTATCGTGTCTGATTTAAAAATAATTATGTCATTAGGACTTCTCTTGTCTTTTCTCTTTCTCAAGTTCCGGATTGAGAAGTCTTACTTAACTACTTCAACAAAACCATCTTTTTCATATCTTCAAAATTTCCGGATACAAGCTTATAATAATAAATTCCGGAAGATAGATTTTCTCCATTAAACTCAAATGAATAATTTCCTGCATTCATATTTACTCTTACTAATGTCCGAACTTCCTTTCCGTTCATGTCATAGACTTTAAGACTCGTAAAAGCACTACCGGGTATTGTAAAGCTAATCTTCGTTGCAGGATTAAAAGGATTCGGATAATTTTGATTCAAAGAAAAATTATTTAATGTTCCGTTGTTATTTATTCCGTCAGGAAAATCTACCTGCTTTTTAAAAACTCCTTTACCGTTAGTTCCGGCATACAAAAACCAGGCATTTGCACTTAGCAACGTCATAACCCCGGTATTCGCAGGAAATCCTTGATTCATAAAATTCCAGCTCAAACCATTATCAGAACTTACTTTCACACCTCTTGTTGTATCATTCAGCCCGTTCATTGATGCAAAGACTTTTTGCGGAAACAAAGAGTTTACAGCCATTGAATTCATATTTGGATAATTACCCGGGGTTAAATTTGAAGAAACCCAGTTCTCTCCGTTATCATCTGTGTATAATATTTTATCTATGCAGAAAGTATAAATTCTGTTATTAGTATATGTCAGACAAGATAATGGACGTGTACTATCAGGGTTTCCGGGTAATCCATAATTATGCGGTCGTATCCATGTCATTCCATGATCAGTCGAATAAGACATTCCCTTACTGGTCGCAGCAAAAAATTTATTACCTTTATTAATCAAAGCATTGATGCCTCCGTACAAGTTAGGTGAAACTACAGGGCTCCAGTTATATCCGTTATTTGTTGATATATAATATGGACTGATCGTATTAACATAGCAGAAAATATTATTTGCTGAAACACCAATTTCAAATATCCCCGTTCCGAATCCTGCGTTAATAAGTATATTAGACCAGGTCAGACCTCTGTCACTGGAAAGATATAGATGATTCTGATATGAACCTGCATAAACAAAGCTGTCTTTGGATGCCATGCTCATAATTGCTGATGGGTCTGCACCTAAGTTGATCTGGGACCAACTGTTTCCGGCATCTGTCGATTTATGAAGTGAGCCATTAATTAAAAAGCTTACCCCGACTCCGGCGAACATAGTATTACCGCATTGAGTCATTGAAAATACTATCTTGTTTTCAAGGCCGGTTGTTGGAGTCCACTGTTGGGCGGGTAAATAAGAGTTGAATAGTGAAGTGCATATAAGCACGAAAATAAAAAATAATTTTTTCATGTTAATTAAATAAGATTATTTTCGGCTCAAATACTTTAATTTATAAATTTTATCTTTCAAAAACTATACTGTATATTTATAACGATTGTGAATCAAACAACTTCTTTTTTTTGTTATATTTATAGGTAGGAAATTTTAATCAAAAGTCATTGAAAAAAGCTCTATCAATCATATTCTTTATTCTTTTAAGCACAGCAGCTTTTTCGCAGGCTCAGTGGATTCGGCAGCAAACTCCCATAACTTCCACTCTCACTAGAATCGTTTTTGTTGACACTCTGAACGGATGGGCTTCCGGAGATTCAGGGCATATAATTCATACATCTAACAGTGGTACAAACTGGATCCTTCAGAATACCAATTTGGATCTTAGTATAGACGATCTTTTTTTTCTAAATGCTTTTACCGGCTGGGCTCTCTGTAATGACTATGTTCAGGGTACATATATTATTAAAACAACAAATGCAGGTGATAACTGGAATTTCACAAGATTGTCTGATTCTTCACATTTTTTTTCAACAATATTTTTCAATAACGAGAACACGGGTTTTCTTGCAGGCAATGAAGGGGCAATTTTAAAGACTACAAATGCCGGAGTAAACTGGAATATTTCCCCGGTTGACAGTTCTTCCTTTTATCGCTATCCCATAAAAAAAATTACTTTTTATAATGATCGTATCGGAACTGCGAGTGGCGGAGCCTTTGATATTCAAGGCGTGGTATGGCAGACAACAAATGCAGGGGCGAGCTGGGCAGCTTCCGGTCTTGGAGGTGAACCGGTTGCCAGGGTGAAATATAAAGACTCTCTTAACATTATAGGTGTAGGAGGTGATCATGAATTCGGCGCAAGTATTGTCCGTACAACTGATAAAGGAAGGAACTGGAATTATAGCTTGCTCGGGATCTTCGGTGCAGGTTACTCAATTGATTATCGGATTCCTTCTGAATACTGGATACCTTTGGGATTCGCTCGGGCATTTGCTTTATCAACTAATGGCGGTTCAAACTGGAACAGCATTCTTACTCCGGACTCTACGGGAATTTATGATATCATTTTTAAATCTTCTGTTAACGGATGGTGCTGTGGTGTAAAAGGGCGGGTTTATAAACTGGACGAGCAGTCCGTCGGTATAAGAAACATTACTAATACAATTCCGAAAGCTTTTTATCTTTCACAAAATTTTCCAAACCCATTTAATCCAGTTACAAAAATTAAGTTTGAAATTTCAGATAAGAATTCTGTAAAGCTTTCTGTTTATAATATTTTAGGTAAGCAGGCCAGTACTTTAGTAGATGAAAGACTTAATGCAGGTACTTATGAAGTAGATCTGGATGCATCTTCACTTCCGAGCGGAATTTATTTCTATACTCTTCAGGCTGGAAGCTTTAAGGAAACTAAAAAAATGCTGCTATTAAAATAAATTATTTTACCAATACCATCTTCTTTGTACCGGAAAATTCATTTACAGTAAGCCTGTATGAGTAAATTCCTGAAGACAATCCTTCAGTTGAAAATTCTGTTTCATATGTTCCTGCATTAAGTCTTTCTTCCACTAATCTTTTTACTTCTCTTCCATTTATATCGTATACAACCAGCGATGTCAGTGAATTATTCTGAGTAACAGAAAATTTTATTTTTGTAACCGGATTAAATGGATTCGGAAAATTTTGTCCCAAGTAATATTTCTCAGGTACTTCAGTTGAAATTGTATGAACAGCTAATGTACTGATGTCTATTGCTGATCCCCATATCTGATAGTTTCCGGTAGAATTGTCCATCCAAACAGGATATAACTTTCCGCTGCCTGATGTCAGTCCGATATTGTCACCCTGATTTCCGCTGCCGGTTCCCGTTATAGAACTTGGTTTAAAAGTATGATTTGTAATTTTTCTGTCAGTGAATGTATTACCACCATCTGTTGATCTGGATAGATATACATTCATAGTAGAATCTGAAGCTCCCGTTGAATTCCTGTTATCATAATAAACAACATTCACTCCGCCGGTTGCATCAACATTCACTACAGGAAAATACTGAACCTTTCCGTTGTTCAACGCATCCTGGTTTACTTTTACTCCTGATGACCAACTAGTTCCGCCATTGCTTGATCTGAACAGTACTACATCGGGATCACTTCCTGCCGGAGATTGATTTTTTTCTGAGACTACTATATATATCCATCCATTCCTTGCTCCGCCTGATTTATCAATATCCATCTCAGGATAGCTATTCACTCTTATTCCCCATGGCTGAAGACTTGAAGTTTTTATTCCGGTTATATTAAAAATATTTTCCTGAACGTTCCAGCTTGTTCCTCCATTTGTAGATGACGCAAATCCTATTCCCCTCTCTACTAGCCCGGCACTGTTTTCAGCAGATGCCCATGAAACATATTCTACTCCATCCGGTCCCGTTGCTCCTACTGGTCCGACTGATTGTCTTCCTGTCTGACTATTATTAATCTGAGTTAATGCTGACCAGTTTACTCCGCTATTTGAAGTATATGATACTACTATAGGAAAAGGATTTGTAAATCTTGTCCATATTAAAAAGCTTCTTCCATAAAAACTGCTTGCAGGTACATCATCAGTAAAAGGGCTTCCCTTGTCCTGGTCATTTGTTGCAATTGTATAATTCGATGTCCAGCTGCTTCCGTTATTCGATGATGTATTAGCAAACATTCCTGTTACCAATCCACCCTGATGCGTTAAGAGGAAAACTCCGTTCTTATCAATGATGGGTCCCGGATCTCCTCCATGCCCTGTAGTTACTGGAGCACCTCCGCATGTATCGCTTCCTGACCATGTAACTCCGCCATCAGTAGAAACATATATTCCTTCACTTCTGAAGCCTGAGCCGTTCACGCTAATTGTATAGGCTGAACAAAATAATATCTGAGGATTTACAGGACTGCGTACTATGGAAGGCTCAATCTGTGCATTACCCGAGGGATGCAAGCGAAAGTTATTGAACTGTGTAAAACCTTCTCTGCAAAACATCAAAAATAAAATAATTACTAATAACTTTTTCATATGCGCTTTTAATAATGTATCAATTTTTCTTCACTATGTATACGAACATTTTAAAACCTATAACTGAAATTCATATTCAGGAAAAAGCTTCTTGGCTCTCCGGGTTCATAATATCTCCTCTGGTTCACAGGAAATTCCGGATTGGCATTAACATTTATAAACCCTACGTATTTCTTATTCATAAAATTATTAACGCCTGTCGATAAAAGCATGTTGAAATTATTTTTTATGTAATTCAGCCCTATCATTCCATTTGCATAAAAATATGCATCTGCGCTTTCTGAATTCTGATCGTCAACATACATCTTTCCTACATAATCACAGTCAAACAAGAAAAGAGCTTCAAGATGCTCTGCAATTTCATTCTCATATTCTAAAATAAAATTCAGCTGGTGCTGCGGGACTGATGGCACTCTGCTTCCGCTGAAGTCTGCATCCACAGGATTTCCAATAGCATCATAAGTTCTGGCTATATACTTCTCATATTTGAAATTTGTAAAAGTATAGTTGAATGTCATATCTACATGATCAATCGGCTCAGTCTTTATTCCCATTTCAATTCCGGTTCTGTTAGTCTGTGCTGCATTTCTGAAATATGCCTTATCGCTGATTATGAAAGGTACTATCTCGTCGTCGATCTGAGTATTGAAGAATGTTGCTTCAAAAAATGCTTTACGGAAAATCTCACTACTGTTGTTGCTTACTGTTCCCTTTATACCAAGCTCAAAGTTCCTCGACTTCTGCGGATTAATATCCGGATTCAAAGTAGTAAGTCCGGAATTAGAGCTGTAAGGATAATTCTCAAGCTCGCTGGCAGATGGTGAATCAAATCCGAATCCATAAGAAGTATACACAGCAATTGTTGGCTTCAACTTAAAATTAAATGCAGCCTTAGGTGTGAATTTTTCAAATCTCCTCGTTGAATTTCTTATTCCGAATATAAGATCTTCATTATCAAAGATTATTTTATCATATCTTCCTGAAAGCAAAAAATAAAATTTATGTTTATACAGATCTATCTGGTTCTCAAAAAATAATCCGTAATTATTCTGGGTTTCCTGATTGCTCGACTGCAGATCGTTGCCTTTATTTCCTGCAACATTGTTAAACGCAGTCAGTGGTCCTGTTACAAATGAATAATCAAGCCCGGTTGTGAATTCATTATTCCTGTTTAAAAGATCTGAGCGGTTCGTGAACCTGAAAGATGATCCCAAAACATTTTTATTTTTTATGTTATATAAAAAATTAGTTGTGAAATCTAATTCTTTTATTGCTCCATAACCTAAGAACTCCAATTCATTCACATCATTCTTTCCGAATATTTTATTATATCTAACAGCCAGCCTTCCCTTCTGTGTTATTCTTTTAAAATCACTCGACACTGCCTGAAAATATGCCTGCTGTGGATTATCATCTATCTCTTCCTTTGTCAGCGAACCGGGTATTCTGGAGATACCTCTCGCGTAATTCCCCATTAGAGATAGTGTTGTCTTATTGTCTATATATGCTTGGTAAAAAGAATTCACAAGATGAAGAAATTCTCCGCTATGCTCTCTGTATCCGGGATTACTTCTATAACTGTATGAAGTGAAAAGCCTCGAATTATTATTATGTATTCCGAACTTAATTCCGTTTTGCTTTAAATTAAATTCCCCAAATGTATTTGTCTGCTTTACAAAATTCTTTTCAAAATTTATATCTGATAAAAAATTTACAACACCGCCGGGTGAATTTGAATACAGTGAAGACAGATTTCCTTTTACTACTTCCACTCCCCCAAGGGATGTATAATCGATTGCATCAATTGCAGTTTCACCGTCAGGGTCTGATTCCGGAACGCCGTCCTGCAAAATTCTTATTCCGCGAATACCTGTGTTTGATCGAGTACCGAATCCTCTTATTGATATCCTGACTTCATTGCCGTATCGTGTTTGCAAAAACATTCCCGGAACATCTGCAAGTATATCACGCGCAGTAACATTCCTTCCGTACAGCAATTCTTTTTTTTCTACTCTGAAAATGGAATATGGTACATCAATTATTTTTTTATAAGTACGCGTACCGGTTATTACCACTTCATCCATCTCAGACTTTATCGTATCTCTTTTTTCTCGTTCTTTTTCAGTCTCTTCATCCTGCGCCTTGATCGAAGATACAACAAGCATTACAAATAAAAGTGATAAAATTATTTTTTTCAAATTGATGGTATTAAAATTAGTTTTTTTCAAACAGATGCTTTTCTTTGTGCCTTTGAGAGCGTTGCGTGAAATTATTTTACACTCAATATGACAACTGGAAAGGTACTTTGACTGCCAGCACTAAATTCATTCCGATATTATTCGCATAAAATGTCTGTCCCTGATAATTTGCCGACAATGTTTTTATCCGTGACATAAAATCTATATAAGTTTTGTTCAGCAGGTTATTGAATGTCAGAGTAAAGCTGAATAATTGCTTTTCAAATTTCAGATCGCAACCGAATCCTGCATTCAGCAATGTATATCCGGGAAGTCCGGTTTCATTTTCTCCCAGCCTCGTTTTTTCTAAAGCCGTATATGATGAAACTTCAAAATAAGGACTATAAAAAAACTTCCAGTTTGACAATTCCACATGCGCACTTGCAGTTATTTTATCAGAGGGTATCAGCGGAAGATCCTTGTCATCACTTCGCTTTGCGATCACTGTCGAATATGTACCACGTAAGCTTAGCCATTCATTTGGTTTCACTGTTACATCTGCTTCAATTCCTCTCAGTGTAGCATCTGATTGCAAAAATCTGTAAACCGGATATCCGCGGAATGTTTCTGTTGTCAGACCGAGATAAATAAGATTATTTATCTTATTATTATATGCCGACAGATCAACTGAAATAAATTTACTTTCTACAACTAATCCGATATCCCCTTCCAGTGACTGCTCATTCTTAAAGTCTTTGTTACCTATTTCATATTGAAAAGTACCTTCGTGCAGTCCGTTTGATGTAAGCTCAGCTAAATTTGGCGCGCGAAATCCGGTGGAAAAATTTCCTTTGAGTAAAAAATTCTTACTTATTCTGTAAGTTGCTCCCGCAGATCCGTTAAAAGAATTAAATGTAAGATCAAGTGCCGGAAAATGATTTGCAGAATCTATAACTCCAAACTCAGTAGTCTTTACTTTAAAAAGATCGAATCTCGCACCGCCTTCAAAACCAAATTTATTTTTCTGATATTTCAAAATTCCTGTTCCGGAATATGAACTTACATCTGCATCGGGTATCAGTCTTCTCTGCCCGTCATTTCTGTTGGACTGTGAAAAGCTTTGGCTACCAATTGTCAGCTCCATATCTTTTTTAAAAGTATAATTCCAGCTTCCGTCAAAAGAATATGTATTAAGAATCATATCAAGTGTTCCGAATTGCAGACTGTCAGGTAAAAACCTGTCATCATTTCCTTCCTTCTCAAGTCTTCTATTATAAGTATATCCTAAATTTACTTTGAACTTCGATCTGTCCTTTATAAACGTATTTTGAAAAACTGTATTATGAACCTTAAGCTGGTGATGAGGACCGTTGAAGCTTCTGTCAAACCTTGTTTCATTTATATTCCTGAATTCATGATTGAATTCTCTTCCCTCTAATATTCCGTATGTATAATTTGTATAGCTGTAATCAAGTGTTCCTATCCAGATCCCTTTGTTAAGTCCCAGACTTGTCTTCATAGTATAGCCGCCGAATCTGGTCTCAGGAATTCTGTCTGAATTTCCGTCAAGATAATCTGCATGAGTCTCGCCTCCGAATCTCACCAGCCAGTTAAAATTTTTCTCTGCACCTTTTAGTCCAATGTCTGCAAGTATGCCGATAGTATTTGAAAAATATTTCAGATTAAGATCTGCTGCGTTTGTACCTATAGCTGCGGGATGTTCGTCAGTAATGCTGACAACTCCTCCGATAGCTTCCGGACCGTATAGCAGGCTCATCGGTCCTTTTATTACTTCTATATTATCAATTCCGTCACTGCTAAGTACAAGCCCATGCTCATCCTGCCATTGCTGATTGTCAAAGCGTATTCCGTTAATCATAATTCCTATTCTGTTTCCGTAAAGTCCTCGTATCACAGGCTTTGAAACTCCCGTACCTGTTGATAACTGCCATACTCCGGGAATTCTCGTAACTGCTTCAGAAATATTCATCGCTCCATAGCGAAGCAGATCCTTTGCTTTTATCTTATCCGTCTGATATGGCTTCTCTACATTTGTTTCTGTAACTATTATTTCTTCTGTTGTTATCTCAGTTGGTATCATCTTTATCTGAAGCGGCTCTGCCAGCTTATCAGTTTCTATCGTAAGAGTATACATTGAATACCCCTGCAATGAGAACTGGAACTGTATAAATCCTGCCGGCAATTCATTGATCCCGAATACTCCACTTGTATCTGTTGAAATAGTTTTTTTTATATCACTTAAATATATTGAAACATGTTTAAGCTTTTTATTTGTCACTGCATCCGTCACAGTTCCGGATACTTTATATTGAGCAAATGAACCTGAAGTAAAAACAAAAAAGCAGAAGATCATAAGGAATAAATACTTTCCTCCTAAAATTTTCTTTTTTCCAATACTTTTGGCAAAGTTCCTGTCAATCATTGAAAGCACTTTTCATTTAACATTTTTCTTTTCTTTTCCCGTTTAAAGGAAATTTTCAACCTCTAAAAATAACAGAGGATCCTTCCAAATTCCGAAAGACCCTCTGTAAGGTAAACACTTTCATATCTTAAATCGATGTATCAATTCAATTATATCTTTAACTTTTCATTCAATCCAAAAATCGAAATTCCCTAATTCTCTTATTCACTTATTCGTAACGTCTTTTAAAACTATTTTCTCATTCCGAAATAAAATGAAATACCTGCATAACCGCTGAATGAACTTAATGTTTTGTCCGTTGAAGTTGTTCCGTCGTCCATTAAGTGAGCCTTATCGCCAAGATCGATCTCATTTGCACCTATCTCTGACTCATTGTCTGCGCCTTTTCCTGCAATATTAATTATATGATATTTCATTCCAACTATTGCACCTATCTGCGGGCTGATCCTGTAATTCAATCCACCGTCAAAGATAAGACCAATTCTTGTTTCAGATTTCATATCCATAGGTCCTGTTCGTTGTGCACCCTTAACTCTTACTTCTCTTCCGAATTCAAACTGTCCTCCAAAAAAATTTGCGGCTAATGCTGCGCCGACAAAAGGATTTATTCTTTCTTTTGGGGAAAATGCCCATTCACCACCTAATGAAACTGTTATTACATTAACCTTAGGCTTGAAAGTTGTTACTGCAAGTGTATTTTTTGAATCTATTCTAAAGATAGCATTAGTATTATTTGTGAACATGTTATACTGAAGCCCTAATGTTACTCTTGCATTTCCCATTTTTCCTAAAGCAAGTTTTCCATCAGCTCCGAAATGAAATAATTGTTTTGTATAGTATGGGAAAAAATCTGCATCTGCTCTGTTATCTTCAGTCAAAGGAGTCGTTGGAGGAACATCTACTTTAAAATCTCCTAATGGAGCGCCGTATCCTGCAGTTACATCAACTGTGAATTTAGGTACCAGATAAGTCTGAGCAAATGTTTGTGTAGCAATTAATATTATTGATAATATAAATAAGGTAGTAAGCTTTTTCATTTTTAAGGTTTGTTTTTTAATTTGATTGTATTTTTTATCACTATTTTAAAAACTCCTGATAATCCCCTTCTCTAATTGGAAGAGGATCAGGGAGCTGTTGTTGTTCTCAATTCAAAACGCACTATGCTTGCATGACTTCTCATGCCTTGTTGCGAATCAGAAGAAGCTTAAATGCTTACGTCTGTTTATTGCTTTTTTAAGATCCGTTGTTCTTTCAATATTTGTAAATTCTTTCTGCTATTAGTAACGGCAGCATTAAGCTATCCATTTGGTAATTCACCTATTTTTAAATTCCGAAGGATTCGTTACCATCTCAGATTTCATTTACATTTTTGTAAACGCAGCGAATCTGCATTATAAATAAATTCCTGCTTATGTTATTTCATTGTTAAGAGAAAATAAATTTGCTCCGGTCTAGCAGCTCAGAAATTATGCTCTCCTGAATAAATTCACCTATTTTTAAATTCCTTAAGGAGTCGTTGCAAGTTTCAGAGTAAAATATTATTCAGCCAATACACTGAAATATTTCACAGGCAATGTTCCTGGTTTTAAACCCGGTTCATTCTAAACTTTGTATTTTCCGATTAATCTATTTCCGGTGGTCCTCTTACCATTAGGCAAGAGAAGACGTCATTGTGGGTTACTTGAATTGATGTTGCAGGTATAATACCTAAAAGCGGAAGATCTATATTTGTATCAAGTGGTGTATCTGTTAAAGATAAATTCAGCGATTGAACAAGTACTGCTACTAATGAAGAGATCTCATCCTTTTCTACAGCCATTTCTGTCTGCAGATCGACTGTGATCACAATATATGTGAATGCCGCTAATACTATCAGAAAATTTATCTGAAGTGTATTGTCCCTTAAAACCGGGATCCGGCTTAATATATTTTCAATTTTCTTTAGCAATTGCCTGGGTTCGAATATAACTATACGACAGTCTGATATTTATATGAAACTGCCATTACATAATGTGAATGATGAATACTCAATTTATATCAAAAATCCATAAACTACAATTTGAAAACCTCTCCGAATTCCCAATTATTAGATATTATTTCTTAGTTCGTAATTCGTAGTCCTTAATTAGTAAAAATACTTATTTTAATAATATCATTTTCCTTGTCTCTGAAAAAATGCCAGTTGTCAGCTTATAAAAATAGACTCCGCTCGGATAATTTACAGCATTGAAGGATACAGAATAACTTCCTCCATTCTGATTTTCATTTACAAGTGTCTCAACTTCTTTTCCATTCGCATCGTAAACTTTCAATTGTACGGACAGATCGCGACCTGTCCCTGCCGGAATATCATATCTGATATTTGTCATAGGATTGAATGGATTCGGATAATTCTGCATCAAAAAATATTTTTCAGGTATTATTGAACTGATCGGTTCGATTGCAGTCACCCCCCCTGTAACAGTTTTCATAAGTCCTGTATTATTATAAGCCCATCCGGTAAGATTATCAACAAAGACAAACCTTTTGATCCATGTTAGTACGCTGTTTCCCATTGTGACCCATGTTTCACCTCCATCCGTTGTTCTCATCAAATTTGGAGCTATATACCCTGTATTAAGATCGAAGAAATGGATCGAAGTAAAGTTAATTGTACTGCCAATATTTCTGTCTATCCAGTTCTGGCCGCCATTAGTTGTTTTAGCAAATCTTCCCTTTTCACCACAAATATATCCTGTATTTTCATTCACAAAAAACTCATCATTTATTTTCTTTGGGTAGTAAGTACTACTGCCACCCAAAGTTGCAGTATCTTTATAAATATATGCCCAGCTGAACCCTCTGTCAGTTGTTTTAAAAACATGAGTCTTAAGAGGACCGTAATCTTCCGCAAAGTATGAGCAATAAAATCCTGTAAAATTATTTATAAATCTTATTGAATAAACCTGACCAAAGCCGTAATTTAGATATTGTGGAGTACTAAAGGTCGATCCTGAATTTGTTGTAAAATGGAGTGATCCTGAAGTAGATAGATCATGATCTTCAATGTTTCCTACCAACAAAGAATCCTTGCTGAACATATGAATATCCGAAAAAGCTTTATACCCCCAGCCTTGCGGCAAAGAGTCCCATGTCTGACCCCCGTTAGTTGTTTTATAATACATTGTGAAATAATTACAGCAGGGATAGGGATAAGCTCTTGAACCGCAGCACCAGCCGGTATTAGCATTTATAAATTCTACCGAAGTCATTTGCAGCTCGGTTCGGGGTACAGGGATCATTGTCCATGTATCACCTCCATTTGTGGTCTTTGCCACCTGTCCGCCAAATGAGCCCCCGGTAATAAATCCGGTCTGGGCATTTATGAATTGCAGATCCGTGATGTTAGTAAAAGGTGATGCCTGACTGAACCATCCCGGCTGCGCATAACAGCTGTTTACCAGAATAAAATATCCTAAAATAAAAATTAATTTTTTCATTTTTTTACAATATAATATAACTTCAAAATTTAGTTATTGCTTTCGCGTTTCTTTGCGCCTCAGAGCTTGTCCTTCGATGCGAATTCATCGGACTGGCTTCCCACTTCTTAAGGAATGCTTCTATCGGGGATGAAACTGCTATTGCTTTTACTTCAACAACACTATCTTCTCTCTTTCCCAATCTCCTGAATGGGGAAGTAAAAAAGCTCATTTCAATAACACCATCTTCCTCGTCTCACTAAAACTCCTTGTCATAAGCTTATAAAAATAAACCCCGCTCGGATAATTCACTGCATTGAACGAAACCGAATAACTTCCGCCATTTTGATTTTCATTCACCAGCGTTTCAACTTCATTTCCAACAGCATCATAAACCTTCAAAGAAACAAAATTTGCATTCGGAAGTCCGTATCTAATATTTGTTGTAGGATTAAAAGGATTCGGATAATTTTGGTGTAGAGAAAATTTATCAGGTATAATTGAGCTGATTGGTTCTACTGCTGTCAAGCCGCCGGAGATTGTTTTCATTAATAAACCTCCAGTGTAACCAAATAAAACGGATCCGCTTTTTCCGAGCGCCCAACCTGTCAAATTATCGACAAAAATAATCTTTCCGATTTTATTTATTGGATTATTAGTCATTGACGTCCATGTTAGTCCCCCGTCTGTTGTTCTTTTTAATGCGCTGCCATCTGATGTTGCATTATATCCTGAAGCCGCCGCATAACCGGTACTTTCATTAAAAAAATAAAGAGAGCTAAAAAAGAACGTTTGACTAATGCTAAGATCATTCCAATTAGTACCTCCATTAGTCGTTTTCAAAAATTTTCCTTTATCACCGCAGATAAATCCAATATTTTCATTAATAAAAAACTGGTTTGAGACCGCGTTTATGCTGAAGGAACCTGTGAAGATAGTATCTTTAAATATTCTCGTCCAGTCTTTTCCTGAATTTGTTGTTTTATTGACATACGTTTTACTCACTCCAAGATCTGTTGAATTATATCCGCAAGCCCATCCTGTATTCTTATTAAGAAAATTAATAGAATATCCTCCAATACCTGATGAAGGTGAAAAAGTATTTCCAGAATTAAAGGAATATGAAGAACTTCCTCCGCTTCCAAATCCATCATTAAATGCAGTAAACAATAATAGTGAATCCTTGTTCAGCATATGCACCTCCTGATAATAATTATAAAACCCGGATGCTGAAACAAATGTCCAAAGCGTTCCGCCGTTTGTAGTCTTATACATATTTGAAACAAAATATCCCACAGTATCTTTTTTACCGCATATCCATCCGGTGTTCTCGTTTATAAAGCTTACTGACAGCATCGGTTGAGTGGAAGGTGCATTACGAACAGCCCATGTTGAACCTCCGTTACTTGTTATTGCAAATTGTCCCCCTCCGTTCCCCACAATAAATCCTGTTTGGGAATTCAGGAACTGAACATCATTAATATTACTGAATGGCGTTGATTGTACAACCCACCCTGATTGAGAATATGTGATTGAAGAATTTAAAACTAAACAGATCAAAAACAAAAAACTAAAGAGTATTAACCTTTTCATAACCTAAATTTATTTAACCGAATAATTTATTATTATAAAATATCACAAAACAACTTTCATGAATTTGATAATCTGTAATTTGTAATTATTTCACAACCAACATCTTTCTTGTCTCAGAAAAACTACCTGCTGTCAGCTTATAAAAATAAACCCCGCTCGGATAATTTCCGGCATTAAATGAAACCGAATAACTTCCGCCATTTTGATTTTCATTCACCAGCGTTTCAACTTCATTTCCAACAGCATCATAAACTTTCAAAGAAACATCCCCCGATATCTGTATATCATAATTGATCTTTGTCGTTGGATTAAACGGATTCGGATAATTCTGCTTCAGTGAAAATTTCTCCGGAAGAATTGAGCTTATCTGTTCAACGGCAGTTAATCCACCTGTTACGGTTTTTATTAAAGCATCTCCTGTTGAAGAGCTGTATCCCGATGCCCACCCAGTGAGATCATTAATAAATTTGAATCTATATATAGAAGTTAGTGGAGAATTTGTCATTTTAGCCCAGGATATGCCGGCATTTGTTGTTCTGTAAATTCCGCTTGAATCGCTTAAAGTATTATTACGGGTTATTCCGGCATACCCCGTAAACTCATCAAAGAAATGAATATCAGCAAAAGAAAATCTGTTGCTAAAATTTCTATCTATCCATTCAAGACCGCTGTTTGTTGTTTTTGCAAATCTTCCCTTTGCTCCGCCAATAAATCCTGTATTATTATTTAAAAAAGATATGCTGTTTATTGTGGTAGGTATAGTTGTAGACGAAACTGAATCTATATAAATTCTATTCCAGTTTATTCCGCTGTTTATTGTCTTATATACTCCGGTAGAAATGGGACCAAAATCGGAAGCAGAATGGGTACAGACCCATCCTGTTTTATTGTTGATGAATTTTAATGAATAAAATCCTTCAAATGTATTTATGACTCTGTTAAACGTAATTCCTCCGTTTGTAGAAAGATTTAGCATTCCAATAATTCCTGGATCAGCCCAGCCGTCTTCTAATGTTAATATCGTATCTTTATTAAGCATATATACTTTTGAATCATTTACGTATCCGGCATCTTTAAATGTAGAATCCCATGTTAAGCCTCCGTTTGTAGTTTTAAATAAATACTTAATAAAAGGAGGATATTGTGTAGGAGCTTGCTTATATGTAATTGCTACTCCGGTGTTTAAATTAGAAAAATAAATTCCTCTTACTGATAAATTTAAAGGAATAGAAATAAGTGACCAGCTGTTGCCGCCATCAGTTGTTTTAGCTACTTTTCCCTGGTCACCTGAAATAAAACCTGTCTGAGAATTAATAAATTGAAAATCTGAAATGATAAATGGCGTTGACTGAACAACCCACCCTGATTGAGAATATGTGATTGAAGAATTTAAAACCAAACAGATCAAAAACAAAAAACTAAAGAGTATCAACCTTTTCATAACTTTGGTTTTATATTATGAAATTAACCTTTTATGCTATAGGCAATGCAGGAATATAAAGTTAAGTTTTTGATTTCAATTTTCAAACATTATTATTTGGTGTAAAAGACTGTTTTTACTGCCTAAATATCATAGATTTGAAATGGAAAAGTAATTCTTAAATTATAATTGAATTGTAGGACCAGGTCGCGACCTGTCCTGAACGCAAAGGGTTCAAAAATTTTACCACTCTTAGCTCTTACCTTCGGCGCGTATGCGTCGTATAGCGTTTTATTCAGACTCATCTTCAATCACAATTACTAATTCTACTTTTTCTTCCTCTTCGCTGCATTTCTCGTTCAATTCTTTGTTCATAGCTTCTTTTATTTTTTCCTTCCTGTTTATACTTCTAGATCTCTTTTTAAAATTTATTTCCTTTCTTACTTTTCTTGTAATGAGAAATTTTAAAAGCATATCAACTTTTTCATTAAGTGTTACATAGATATCCGCAAGCTCCATCATCCTTACACAGTCTATTTTAAATATATATGAAAATTCCTGCAGACTTGGTGATTCAGAATTCAAAAGATAAACATCAATAGCATAAGACATTTCTCTTACGCCCTTAACACCAAATGTATCTTTTTTAGTCTTCTGAAAATTATTATCAGAGGTTGGGGTTTCACTCTGTAGAAATTCGGTGACTTCTTCCTTTACAATAATTTCACACATATTTTTTAATATCAATTTATCATAATAAAATTATCCTGGCTTATAAATTGATATTGGAAAATAATAAGTGTGAAATTTCAATGCTTTATATGATCAGATTTTTCTCAAAGTTTACGGGGAGCTTGCGTAACAAAAGTATTCAATTTCAAAATTCTTCAATAAAAAAAGCCCCCAACTCATGCCAAGTCAAGGGCTTTGTTTCTAAAGCTGTGGAGGAGCTCTAGAGATTTTTCCCGCATCCCCCTTAATTAAAAAAGGTCAGCGAAAAATTTTAATTCTTATTTTCAGTAAGCAGGCCGTTTGTATCTTTTGATCTTTGTTGGCCTAAGAACTTTTCCTGCGAATGTAAGCAGGATCACGTAAAACGCTTTCGGTGTAAGATACTTCATGCTTTTTTTATTTGGTTTATAAAAAAATATGTATTGTGCCAGGGTCACAGAAGAAAATTTAAATTTCTAAACACCTCTCTGCTATTGTATCTGCTATTTCAATTGAAAATTTAATTTTTTGGTCCGCAATACAGGACCCGTTATTCAGACCGGTCCTGTATTTACGAACATCCCCAATTACTACCTAAAACTTAATTTGTAATTACTTTAATTGCTTGCAAGCTGCTTTGAAAAATTCTTTGCATCATCAAGAGTAACAAATTTTCCCACTCTTACTCTGTAAAATAGTCCGTTGCTGTTTATGATCTCTTCTATTCTAATATCCTGCTTTGCGTCATGATTCTCTTCAATGATCCTTTTTCTATCAAGAAGTATTTTTTTCTCGTCAGCGCACGAATAAGCCTTTTCTTGCTGAATGAATGAGCCTACCTGGATCGTATAGCCTCCGTCTATCTTGAAATAGACGATCTCCTTGCTGTTATCAAAATAATATGTTTCAACTCCGTC
>JBBRMY010000015.1:0-30486 GCA_038230595.1 Ignavibacteria bacterium | reverse complement strand
TCTGCTTTATCCTGACCATTAACAGCCGGAGCAAGCTTTGGAGCCGTTGCTTTACTATCAGATCTGCCTTCGGCCTTACTTAGCTTTTTAGCTCTGTCATCTGCATTGGAATCAGATGCTTCTTTCTTTTTCGCATCAAGATAATCAGTGGAGTTTCCGTAATAGGTTCTTATCCTTTTATTTTTTACTTCAAAAACCTTGTCGACAATTCCATCCAAGAATTCTCTATCGTGAGAAACTACCATTACTGTTCCTCCATAATTCTTAAGCGCATGCATAAGAACTTCTTTTGAGCGCATATCAAAGTGATTTGTCGGCTCATCGAGAATTAAAAAATTTGATGGCTCAATAAGCATTTTCGCAAGAGCTAATCTCGACTTCTCACCACCTGAAAGTACTTTCACTTTTTTAAATACATCATCACCTTTGAACAGGAAGCTTCCAAGAATTGTTCTGAGATTTTTTGAAATATCACCTGTTGCGGCAGACTCCATTGTTTCAAGAACGTTTTTTTCAGGATCAAGCTCTTCAGCCTGGTTCTGCGCATAGAATTTTTTGCCGACTAAATGTCCTTCTTTTACTTCACCGGTGTGCGGCTCTATGCCTGCAATGATCCTTGTGAATGTAGATTTGCCTGCGCCGTTAACACCGACAAGAGCTATTTTTTCTCCGCGCTCAACTATCAGATTTATATCTTCAAGAACATTTCTTTCGCCGTCATAGGACTTGGTAAGCTTTTCAACTTCAAGAGTGATCTTACCTGAGTGTGTTGCCGGAGGAAACCTGAAATTAACTGCGCCTTCTTCATCTTCGATCTCAATAACGTCGATCTTATCTAATAATTTTATTCTGCTCTGAACAGCTTTCGCTTTAGAAGCCTTGTACCGGAATCTTTCAATAAATTTATTCTGGTCCTTAAGGTATTTCTGCTGGTTGTTGAACTGATTTTCAAGAAGTTCTTTTCTAATACTTTTTTGCTCTCGGTATTTAGAATAATTTCCTGAATATTCGGTTACATTTCCCATGGAAATTTCAACAGTCCTGTCCGTGATATTATCAAGAAAGCTTCTGTCGTGAGAGATCATTATTATAGCGCCCTGATAATTTTTCAGGTAATCTTCCACCCAAACGAGTGATTCAATATCTAAATGGTTTGTAGGCTCATCAAGCAAAAGGATCGAAGGATTCTGAAGCAAAAGCTTTGCAAGCGCAATTCTCATTTGCCAGCCGCCGCTGAACTCATCGGTGAGTCTGTGCATATCTTCATCGGCAAAGCCAAGACCTTTGAGGATCTTTTCTATCTTTGCTTTCAGCTTAAAGCCATCAAGCATTTGAAATCTTTCCTGAAGCTCGCCGTACTCATTAACGAGATCCATAAAGTCATCATTGCCGGGATCGGGATGCTCAGCCATTTCTTTTTCGATCTGCTTAAGCTCTTCTTCGATCTTGTTTATATCACCGGCTGCGGAAAGAACTTCTTCGTAAATAGTTTTTCCTGCGTAATCAATACCTTCCTGCGGAAGATAACCGACAGTAGTATGCTTGGAAATGTTGATATCGCCTGAATCAGGCTGATTAATTCCGGCAATAACTTTAATAAGCGTGGATTTTCCGGCTCCGTTAGATCCGACAAGGGATACACGGTCTTTACCGGCAACTCTTAGTGAAACTTCATCAAAAAGCACACGCGAGCCAAAGGACATCGATATATTTGTTAGTGAGATCAATTAATATGGTTTAATTATAATTTACCTATATAAAATAAAAAATATAAAGGAGATATATAATTCCAAAATAGAGGTGGGATTTAAGTTAAATTGGATGTAGAGACTAGGCAATGCCTTGTCTCTACGATACTATTTTAACCGTAATACTGCTTGTAGAATTTTGGGAGACCCTGGATGCGGAATTTTGGTTTTACTTCAAGGAATTTTCCACACTGTGAGCAATAAATAAACTTATCACGGAAAATAAGACCAATGAATGCCAGGGGCATAAGGGGAATATATACAATAAAAAGTACCAGCATTGAAGCGAAAATGAAAATGTATCCAAACCTTGACATTTTGGTTACAACGTCAGGAGGAGCATCATGAGGACATGCTTCAAGTGTCCATTTTAAGTCAAAGGGATTGGCTTTCTGCTCAGATAGTTTCGGCTCATCTGTCATATTTGAAAATAATAGTTTATAATATTGAAAACAGGTTATAAAAGTATGTATAGAAAAAATTAGAAATTATAAATTATTAAATTATACTTTCTTAAACACCAAAGAAGGTGGGATATGCGATACATAAACATCAATATGTTGATTTCATATTAAGATATTATTAACTTAGTTAAACTTAAAATTCCGGAAAATGAAAAAGATCCTAACTTCTTTCTTAGTTTTAGTTTTCCCTATCCTATTCTTAGTTTCTCTTAATCTGAACTTAACTGATGAGAACTTAAAAAAAGAAAATGAAAAGGAAGGGTATCAGTCAGAAGGGGATATTCAAAAAAGTGCGGCTTACAAAGAAATGCACAGAGCAGAAAATTCTTTGACTCCGGATGAAAAATTAAATATCTGGAAGCAGGTTGAAGCCCTTCCGGAAGAAAATAAAAGCATCAATTTAAATAATGACTGGAAATCTATCGGTCCGTATGGAATAGATGAAGCTGACGGAAGGCGCTTTTCTGGAAGAGTTCTTGATCTTAAACATCCAACAGGTAATGCAGGCTTACGAATTGCTTCTGCAATGGGAGGATTATGGGAATACAGTATTTTTATTGCTTCCCCCATTAGCGACAATCTTCCGACATTATCAATAGGTTCTTTTGATTCACATCCGGATTCTTCTGATGTCATAATAATTGGAACCGGCGAACCAAGGGCTAACATTGCATTCGGTCTTTCTAGAGGAACAGGGATGTATAAAACCACAAATAAAGGAAGCAGCTGGTCTCAAATTTCTTTAACTCCTACTCCGAATAATTTTCATAAGATCAGATACAGCATAAATAATAAGCAAATAGTTTTTGCGGCAACCGATATTGGCTTATATAAAAGTACAACAGGAGGAAATACTTTTACTCTTAACAGAAGCGGAGAATATTCAGATTTTATTTATGACCAGAATTTTCCCGGAACTATGTTTGCAGCAAAGATGAATGAAGGTCTTATTCATACAACAAATTATGGAGAAACATGGGACTCGGCAATAACAGGGTTACCTCCAGATTATATCGGCGATATTAAATTAGATATAGCAAAAACCAATTCCACTATTTTATATGCCAGTATTTCCAGTGATACTATCTGTCCGAATACTGGAGGTGCTATAGGTATGAAAGTTTATAAATCAACGAACTCCGGCTTTAACGGTTCAGATTAAATAATAAAATAGGAAACTTAGAGTATGTTGATTATTCATGGTGTCAGGCTTATTACAACAATATTGTTTCAATAAATCCAACAAATGAAAATATAGTATATGTAGGAGGCGGACCGCTGCATTGTACTACCAATGGAGGCTTAACATGGCGTGAATTCTTATTTCATCCGGACCAGCACGCTACCGGATGGGATCCGGCCGGTACTACGTTTTACTCCGGTTCGGACGGGGGCATTGCAACAACTACAAACAACGGATTGAACTGGAACTCCTTTTTCAATTATATACCTTTAGCGAAGTTATATGATGGAGACGTTGGCACTGCCAATACAAACGTAATTGTCGGCAGCACCCAGGATAATGTAAATCCGATAACAACAAACGGAGGACTTAGCTGGAAATTTCCTTCTACTGCTGGGGACGGATTTTCAGCAGTAGTAAACCCGGAAAATTCAAATAATTTTATTTATCAGTCTAACACAATATTAACCAGAACGACTGATGGAGGCATAACTTTGCTTCCGGGAGGCACAGGGGTTACAGGGATCACACGGCCTGGTAATTTCAGTTCAGACAGATACAGTCCGATAAATATGTACTATTTTACTTCAGGCTTTTTATATAAGTCCATTACAGGCGGTTCAAGCTGGCAGAAGTTAAATACTTTACCGCTTTCAACATTATTTTCTCAAATAGGAGTGGAAAAAGGAAGTCAAGGAAATACAAGAGAAGTTATTTACTTACCTAACAAATTTGGATTTGCTTTAACAGTTTATGAAAACGGAGCATTGTTGGATAGGGCTTCCGGTTTGCCGGGAGGAAATAAATTCCGGGTAACAACCCATCCGCGCAATATAGAAACAGCATTTGCAATTATACCCGGAACATCCGGAATACCGCAAATATTCAAAACTAAAAATACGGGTGTGAACTGGTACAGTATTTCGGGAAATTTTCCCCCGGTTCCTGTAACAGATGTTGCCGTCAGCCCTGTGGATTCTAATATTTTGGTAGCAAGCTCAATGGGATTTGGATTTTACAGGTCAAACAATGCCGGACAGAACTGGTTCAGATTGAATAACGGTACTCCGAAAGCTACATGGTGCGATAAGATGTCCTTTATTGACAGTGCATCGATCAACAAATTTTATATAGTAGCATTTACTAATGGCAGAGGAGTGATGGTGAGAAATATTAATGATCCTGATAGTATACAGATCGGGATACCAAATATCAGCAGTAAGCTAAATTATGAACTAATGCAGAATTATCCAAATCCTTTTAATCCTGTTACAAATATCAAGTATTCCATAAAAGCAGCAGGAGTAGTCAGACTAAGACTTTATTATGTGTCTGGAAAGTTAATTGAGGATCTTGTTAATGAATACAAAGCAGCGGGAAGCTACAGTGTAGTTGTCAGCGGATTAAATTTATCATCCGGTATTTATTTTTACAAGATTGAAGCCGGCAGCTTTTCTACTGTAAAAAAGATGCTGCTTGTGAAATAGGACTTATTTCCTGAGTGTTAGTAATTTTTGACGGATGAGAAATGCGCCGTCAAGAATGCGGGGACCGGGGCGGAAAAGGACATTTGCATCAACAAAGAAGATATTATTATTTTTTACTGCTTTAAGCGTGCTGAGCTTTGTTCTTAATTCGTTAAGGTTTTTGTTCATTAGCTTTTCGTCCGTTGTATCTGCAGGAATAATAATTACATCAGGATCTTTCATAGTTACATCTTCGTAGCTGATTGTCGGATAATCTATGGGCTCGTCTTTATAAATATTTTCAAGTCCGGAGAGATCTATAACATCGGTCATGAATGAGTTTTTGTTTGCAGTCATGAGTGGAAATGAACCGATAACAATAAGCGCATTAATTTTTTCTTTTCCTTTATTAAGCTGAACAAGACTGTCTTTTTGCTTAAGCATTTTATCTGTGATAAGCTTTGCTTTTTCCTCATGCATTGATAGCTTTCCAAGATCAATAATATTTTTGCACGCTCCTTCAATATTCTTCGGAAGAGCCACATAGATGCTGACTCCAAGGTTTTTTACACCAATATAAGAAGGCTTGTCTTTTGCATCAACTGTTAATACTGCAAGATCGGGCTTTAGTGATGACATAACTTCATAGTTAGGATCGAAATATCCGCCAATCTTTGGCTTTTGCTTTGCTTCCGGAGGATAATCACAGAAATCTGTTACTGCTGCAATGTTAGAGTCTGCACCGAGAGCAAAAAGTATTTCTGTTGTGCTGGGAGCCATGGAGAGAATTCTCTTTGCCGGGAGTTTAACTTTTATCTGTTCACCAATATCATCTTTTAAAACAACTTCGGTAGTTGTTGGAATATCTTTTTTTATGCAAGAAGAGAGAAAGACAGAGAGTAAAAGGAGTGGAAGTAGTTTTTTATTCAATCTTATTTTTAAATTTTGTTGTTTCATGCAAAGCCTGCAAAGGAGCAATTTTTAATATTTGATATCTCACACAAAGCTCGCAAGGGTGCAAAGAAAAAGCAAACGATAAATGTTATTTTGAAACGGTCAGAGGAAAGCCCTGCCCTTACAGTATTATTATTTACGTTTTCAGCTTTTTCTTTTTTGCAGCTGGGAAAAGGACATTGTTTAATATCAGTCTGTATCCCGGTGAGTTTTTAAAATTCTTCAACTCAGTGGGCGGATCGCCGACAGCATGCTGATAGTCTTCGGGATCATGCCCTCCGTACAAAGTGAAAGTTCCCTTTCCGTAATTTCCATGCATGTACTTAACCCAGTCAGTGCCTTCATTCATTGCAAGGATGGTAATATCTTTTTTAACATATTTTTTCAGGAAACCTGTTGTCTGGCCCATAAATCCTCTGAGCAATGCAGTGTGGCACTGGTTAAGCATAGTCGGTACAGGATCAGTCTTTGCAGAAAAATCTATCAGCTTAAAAAAATCATTGTTCTGGCCGACATTAATTATATCACCTGTATCATCTATAGTAGAATACTCATAAATATAAGGGTTCAGCTCAATCTTAAAATTCTCAAATGCAAGGCAATGGCTGTAGTCAAGCTTGCTGTTTGCATTTTCATCAGCTGCGTCACCATCATACATTGCTTCGCAGATATCTGTGTTTGCTGTTGCAAGAGCTATATCATATGTATCGGTTGCCGAGCACATTGCAAATAAGAATCCTCCGTTAGATACGTATTCCTGAAGCTGGTTAACAACTGCAAGCTTTAACTTAGAGACTTTAGAATATCCCATCTTCTTTGCCATAGCTTCATTAACCATTTTCTGAGCAATATACCAAGGACTTGCTCCGAACGAGCCAAAGAATTTCCCATATTGACCCGTAAAATCTTCATGATGAAGATGAAGCCAGTCATAACCTTTTAATTTTCCTGTAAGTACTTCTTCATCCCATAATTTATCATAAGGAATCTCAGCATAATCCAGAACAAGCTGCACTGCATCATCCCATGGAAGAGCATTTGGCGGCACATATACTGCTATCTTAGCAACCTTTTCAAGCCGGACTACATCCATGTTGTTTTTTTCGTCTTTAACATCTGCATAAACCTGGGCTGTTTGAGTTCCGGAAAGAAGTTCATACGAAACACCTTTTGCATCACATTCATCTGCAAGCTCTTTATTGTATTCAAACATAAAAGCGCCTCCCCGATAGTTTAAAAGCCAGTCAACCTCTTTATTATTTAAAAGCCGGCGGTATGAGATACCATAAGCTTTAAGATGATCTTTCTGGTCGAGCTCCATTGGAATGAGAAGCTTTACCTGGGCTGAGAGATGGGAGGAAGCCGAGATTATCAAAACCAAAAGGAAGATAAAACTTAAGTGGAATTTTAATTTCAGTAATATAGATTCACCCATGTTTGGTGTTGAATAACCACCCCCTGCCCCCTCCTTGAGAGAGGAGGGGGTTTTATATTTGGAAGTGGAGTTTGAAAATTTGTCTGTTTTTTTATTCACTATTTTTATTCGGTATCTTAAATTAATTTTATAGCTGCCTTAATACAATGAAGTCTTTAATATACTTATACATATAAATCCGGTAAATGTTCACATTAGCAATTGAAACTTCCTGCGACGAAACCTCTGCAGCAGTTCTCAAAGATAAAAAGGTATTATCCAATATAATATCATCTCAATTATTCCATACAGATTTCGGAGGAGTAGTTCCCGAGCTTGCATCAAGAGAGCATACGAGGAATATTACATTTATAACGGATAAAGCTTTAAAAGATTCCGGAATTTCTTTGAATGAAATAGATATAATCTGCGCTACAAATACACCCGGGCTGATAGGAGCATTATTAGTAGGACTTAACTTCGCCCGATCATTATCTGCTTCTTTAGGAAAGCCATTTGTGCCGGTAAATCATATTATGTCCCATTTGTATTCAAATATGGTGGATCTTCAAAAGAATTCTATAAAACTGTCATCCCCGAATGCTTTTATCGGGGATCCCGTGGTTACGCGAAGTGGCGAAAGTGATTTTAATAGAACTCAGCCGGAAAAATTTCCATTTCTTGGCTTAATTGTTTCAGGAGGGCATACTCTTTTAATATTAGTTGAAGGACTTTTCAAGCATAAAATATTAGGTTCAACAGTAGATGATGCAGCCGGTGAAGCTTTTGATAAAGGTGCTAAGATGCTTGGACTTGGATATCCGGGAGGACCGCTTATAGATAAGATGGCTCAGAAAGGTAATAAGGATTTTCATAAATTCCCTCTTCCAATGATCGGAGAAAAAGGATATGATTTTTCTTTTTCAGGCTCAAAGACTTCCCTGCTATATTTTCTGAAAGAAATTAATTTTATAGATCCGAATTCAAAAATGATAGGTTTGAAAAATGAGAACATAAATCCGGAACTGATAAATGATATTTGCGCCTCATACCAGGACTCAATAACGGAAATTTTATATAAAAAAACTTTAAAAGCAGCAAAAGAATTCGGTGTAAAAGAGATAGCATTATCAGGCGGAGTATCTGCAAATTCCGGATTGAGAAATAAATTTCTGGGATTAAAAAAGAGCGGTTATAATATATATTTTCCTGACCTAAGCTTAAGCACAGATAATGCTGCGATGATAGGGTTAATGGGATATCTGCAGTATATTAATGCAGATGTTAAAGATTATTATAATGGGGATACGCTAAAAGTGAATGCATTCCCTAAGCTTGATCAGACCGGATTCTGAATATACTAACTTGCGAAAGATTTTGCATTGTTATCTTGTTCAAATAACTGCTTCTCTATCTGCTTTTCTTTCTGCTCCTTCCTTATTTTGTAATTAAACAATTGTTTCAATTTTAGTATCTTAATAAAACCAATATAAAGATCCCTATGAGCTTAAAATTAATAATTATTTCATTTTCAATTTCGATAGTTATACTTCTACTTTCTCTTGCTCCCATGTTCATTTATGATAAAAAGAAAAAGCATCAGCATTAAACCACATCGATCTTAAAACGACATCAAAAATAATGACTAAAAATAAATTAATTCTTTTTGTAATGCTTTTTACATGCGGAATGCTTCTGAGCTCTTGCAAGAAAAAGGAAGAGCCGCAACAGACTTTTATACCTCCGCCGCAGCAGGAATCTTCTGCTGATATTGAAAAACAAAAGAAAGAAAAGGAAGAATTTGACAGGTTAAAGCAGGAAGAACTGAATAAGACTAAAGGTCAACCTGATACTATTACCAATAAAAAAGTAGTTACCCTGGGTGATACTGTTAAGATTAAGACTAAAGAAGTAAAAAAAGATAACAAGAAATTCACAGAAAAAACCAAAGAGCTGAATGCAAAATTCGGGAATCCAAAAACTGCAATAAAAGATTATCTCGAATTCATTAAGAGAGGAACATCAGGTGACGGAAGCTTTGACAAGAATATGAAGAATGCAAATGATGCATGGACAGGCTCAACAACTGAAAAATTTAAAAGCAATTATAAAAATACTAAGAAGTTTGTAGTAGTAACGGAGCCGGAATTGGTTTCTCAAAGCGGTAACAATGCGACGGTAAAAGTTAAGATAAAGAAAGTAGATAAAGTAAAAGATAAGGATGTGGAATCGGATTTGACCGTAACTTATAATCTCGTTGCTGATAAAGATGGTAAATGGAAAATCAAAGGTAATACTGTAAAAAAGAATTAAATAAAAATAAAAAATATTAATGAGCATTTTAGTAAACAAGAATACAAGAGTTGTAGTACAGGGAATAACAGGAGGCGAAGGGACATTTCACTCTTCACAAATGCTGGCATATGGAACAAATGTTGTTGCGGGAGTAACTCCGGGTAAAGGCGGAAGCAGATACGAAGGAAAAGATAATGATATGTTCAAAAGACCGGTACCGGTATTTGATACTGTAGCTGAAGCCGTAAGAGAAACAAAAGCTGATGCATCTTGCATTTTTGTGCCGGCACCTTTTGCTGCCGATGCAATACTAGAAGCAGTTGATGCAGGTATCGACGTAGTTGTTTGCATTACAGAAGGAATTCCTGTAAATGACATGATAAGAGTTTATGATTATGTTCAGGCGAAGAACAGAGACGGAAGAGCAGTCAGATTCATTGGACCAAATTGTCCGGGAATTATAACTCCTGACGAATGTAAAATAGGTATAATGCCCGGGTTCATTCATCTTAAGGGAAATGTTGGTGTTATTTCAAGAAGTGGAACGCTTACTTATGAAGCAGTTTTCCAGTTAACAAATTTAGGTTTGGGTCAGTCTACCTGTATAGGTATTGGCGGTGATCCTATTATCGGAACAAGATTTATTGATGCTGTAAAATTATTCAACGAAGATCCAAACACTCATGCAATTATGATGATCGGAGAGATCGGTGGAAGCGCGGAAGAAGAAGCAGCATTATGGATAAAGAAAAATGCAAAGAAGCCTGTCATCGGATTTATTGCAGGTAAAACTGCGCCTCCGGGAAGAAGAATGGGTCATGCAGGAGCAATTATTTCAGGCGGAAAAGGTACTGCCGAAGAAAAGCTTGATGTTATGAAGAAATGCGGAATAATAATAGTAGATTCTCCCGCAGATATTGGTATCACGGTTAAGAATGCATTAGATAAAGCAAAAGCTAAAAGTTCAGCTTCTAAAACTGTTAAAAAAACTGTACCAAAGAAATCTGCAGCTAAAAGTTCATCAAAGCTTGTATCTAAAAAACCTGTAAAGAAATCAGCTAAAGTAAAAACAGTTTCCAAAAAAACCGCGCCAAAGAAGAAAATAGTTGTGAAGAAAGTAGCTGCAAAGAAAAAGAAATAATTATTTAATACATATAAGTTGACAATAATCAGAATAAATAACGTTCTGTTCTATGCTTACCATGGAGTTCTTGAGTATGAAAAAGAATATGGCAATCAGTTTGAAGTTGATATTGAAATGGAATGTGATACTGATGAGGAAAAGCTAAATCAAGACAAGCTTGAATCAACTGTAAATTATCTGGAAGTATATAATCTTATAAAGGAGCTTTTCCACAAGGAGAAATTCAATTTAATAGAGACTATTAATAGCAGAATTGGAAATGCAATCCTTGAAAATTTTAGTTTAGTAAGCGCAGTTGAAGTAAGCATCAGAAAACCGAATGCCCCTCTTGGTATAATCGATTCCGTAGAAATAATTAAAGAGTATTACAGGTAATGCACACAGTTCTTTTAGGTCTTGGCTCAAATATAGGAGACAGGCAGCTCTATATAAATTCTGCTATTCAGAAAATTTCCGGGATCGATGGAGTTACATTTGTAACCTCATCTGCAGTATATGAAACAGAGCCATGGGGTGTAACTGATCAGGAGCTCTATCTCAACTGTGCTGTTAAAATAGAAACTGAGATAGATCCGGCTTTATTTTTTAATAAGATAAAGAAAATAGAAGCTGAGCTTGGCAGAGAAAGCACTGAAAAATGGTCTGCAAGAAAAATTGATATCGATATTTTATTTTACGATAGTATTATTTATGAAGACGATAAGATAACAATACCTCATGCAAGAATTGCTGAACGGAATTTCGTACTGATCCCATTAAATGAGATCGATCCTGACTTTATTCATCCGGTCTTCGAAAAGCCAATAAAAGATCTTCTTCAGGAATCGAATGATAAACTGAATGTTTACAAATTTTAATTTTTAACACTTCTTGTCAGAAAAGATCAAATATATTGCAGTTGAAGGAGTGATAGGAGCAGGCAAAACAACACTTTCAAAGCTTCTCGCAGAGAGATTAAGCGCAAAGCTTATCCTTGAAAATTTTGAGGATAATCCATTCCTTGACAGATTTTATCACGATCCCAAGGCGTATGCTTTTCACACTCAGATATTTTTTTTATTAAGCAGGTACAAGCAATTGCAAACTTTAAAGCAGCCTGACCTGTTTTATGAATATATAGTCGCAGACTACATTTTTGAAAAAGATAAGATATTTGCTTATCTGAACCTTGAAGATGCTGAGCTTAAACTTTATGAGAATATAGCTTCACATATTGAAGGAACGGTTGTTGCTCCGGATATAATTGTGTATTTGCAGTCGAATGTAGACAGGCTGATGAGAAATATTCATCACCGAGACAGAGAATATGAAAGAGAGATGAAAGAAGATTATATCCTTCAGCTTAACGAGGCTTATGATTTCTTTTTTTTCAGATTTAAAGGAACGAAAGTTATGATAGTAAATACTGATGAAACGGATTTTCTTAACAATAAAAAAGATCTGGATGATCTTGTTGAACAGATCTTCAGAACAGATACTGCTTCTTTTTCATACTTTAATCCTTCATTGAAAAAGGCGGCTAATAAATAAATGAAATTTATTGAACTTTTAATTATAGTAGTCTTAATAGTAATGGCTGTCAGATTTTTGTTCAGGATGTTTTTAAAAAAAGTTGCAAATAGCTTAACCCCTCCGGGACAGCATTCTGACCAGCAACAGCAACAAGCCGGCACTAATGTAAAAGAGCCAAAGAGAAAAATTTATGATCCTGATAAAATTGAGGATGCAAAATTTGAAGAGCTTAAATGAGATCCCTCATAAAGCTTTACTATAACTTATTTTTAAAACCTGAAACAACTCCAGCATTATCCTCAATTGACCCTGCAAAAGTAAAAAATATTTTAGTTGTAAGACAGCATAATCAGCTTGGAGATATGGTATGTTCCCTGCCATTATTCGCTGCGCTAAAAAATAAATTTATAAATTCCCATATAACTCTTATCTGCTCAAAAGATAATAACAGTATCTTTGACTCCCCTTCTGAGAAGTATATTGATGAGATATTGTTATACAATAAATCGGGTCCTTTAAGCTTATGGAATTTTAACAATACATTGAAGCAAAAAAAATATGATATTGGTATAGTACCGTCAACTGTTTCATTTTCAAGAACATCGCATATCATCAATGCGATGGCAAAGCCTAAAATAAAAGTCGGGGTTTCAGATAACGGAACTATCAGAAATAAATATAATTTTCTTCTCGATATAAAAAATGACTTTGAATGGAGCAAGGAAAAGCGGCATCAGGCTTCCAGGAATATTGATATCGTAAAGCAGGTAGGGGCAAGTTTAGCTGATGATAAGATCGAAAAGCTTCATCTTCATCTTTCTGAAGAAGAAAAAAAAGAGGCGCAGGCTTTTTTTAAAAAGCATTTTCACCTGCACAAAAGATATCTCGTAGGATTTCATCCGGGAGCAGGGAAAGTTCAGAACAGGTGGTCCGTTGAAAATTTTGCAGAATTAATTGAAAAGCTGAATGAAAAGCATGAATGTAATTTTCTGTTAACAAGCGGTCCAATGGATGAGGAAACGGTCAGACATTTATCAGATATTCTTATGCATAAGAAAATTGATTTCACTGTAGTTTCCGGAAAGCATATCAGGATAATAGCTGCAATAATCAATTCTCTGGATATGTATGTTACTAATGATACCGGGACTATGCATGTCTCAGGAGCTGTAAATACTAAAACGGTATCCCTTTTTGGTCCGACAAATGGTTGGGAATGGGCACCTTTAGGGAAACAAAATGCTTATATACAGGGAAGCAGTTCTGACATCAATTCTATTAAAGTTGATGAAGTTTTTAAAACGTGTCTTTCAGTGCTTGAACAATAATAAATCTTAATGGAAAAAGTTTTAGCTGCGATCGATATAGGTACTAATTCATTTCATCTTGTCATTGCAAAGTATGATAAAGCAAAGCCTTTTACTATTCTAACTAAGGATAAAGAAGTTATCCGCCTGAGCAATAGCCTTAACGATATGAAATATCTTAAGCAAGATGCTATTGAAAGAGGTGTTGCTGCATTAAAGAGATTTAAGATGATTTGCGATACATATAATGCCCCCATCAGAGCTGTTGCAACGAGTGCTACAAGAGAAGCACTGAATAAAGATGAGTTCATTCAGAGAGTTTATGCGGAAACCGGAATTAAAATAGAAGTTATATCAGGGTACGAAGAAGCCCGCCTTATCTATCTGGGTGTTATGCAGGCACTGGAAATTTTTGATAAAAAAATCCTTCTTGTTGATATCGGCGGAGGCAGCACTGAATTTCTTATAGGTAAAAAAGGTGATATTAAATATGCTAACAGCCTTAAGATAGGTGCTGTAAGATTAACGCAAAGGTTCTTTTCTGAAGATGCTGAAAGTGGAGAGAAATATAAGCTGAAAGAAAATGATATAGATGAAGCAAGGCTATTTGTGAAGGGTGCTCTTACCCAGGCAGTAAGGGAGCTTAATGAAAGAAGTTATGATATGGTTATAGGAACTTCAGGAACAATAAGCAATATCGCTTCAATAATTATGAGCGCAAAAGAGAATAGCGAATTTGATGAGCTGCAGATAAATAATTTTAAATTCAACAAAAATGATCTTGAAAGCGCTCTTAAAAAAATATTAAAAGCTAAGACAACTTCAGACAGACAGAAAATAACCGGCCTTGATCCAAAACGAGCAGATATTATAGTTGCCGGAGGACTTATACTGGAGCAGATATTTGAAGAAATAAGTTTAAAACAGATGACCGTTTCCAACTTTGCTTTAAGAGAAGGTTTATTGCTGGATACACTTGCAAACATAGATGATTCCGAACTTCCTATCCATTTGAATGATGTAAGATATAAAAGCGTTCTTCATCTTGCAGAAAGCGTTAACTATGAAAGCAAGCACTCTCAGCATGTAAAATTCCTTTCGTCACTCATCTATAATTTCATGAAAGAGAGTGGCGAACTTAGCGGACAGGATGAAGAATATCTGGAAGCAGCTTCCCTTTTACATGATATAGGATATTATATTTCACATTCAAATCATCATAAGCATTCATATTATCTGATAAGGAATTCACAGAAGCTTTTAGGATTTAATGACAGGGAAATAGAAATTATTGCAAACGTTGCAAGGTATCACAGAAAATCTCATCCGAAAATAAAACATGAAGGCTATGCTAAGCTGAATACTGAGGACAGGGAGATTGTAAAAAAATTATCCGGTATACTCCGGGTTGGTGATGCATTTGACAGGAGTCATAGTTCAGGTGTGAAAGATCTTGAATTCGAAAAAAGCGGGAATGATATTATTATTAAAATGAAATTAAAAAATAATTTCGATCCTTCTCTCGAAATATGGGGAGTTGGGATCCGTAAAGGTCTTTTTGAAGAAAGCTTTGGGGTTAAAGTTGTTGTGAAGAGCTGAAAAATTACTTCTTTCCTCTTATCTTCTTATAATTGATCTTTCTTTTTTCGTTAAAAGCTGTAATCCCTTCTTTTACTTCAGCAGAATTATTATGTATTGAAAGCCAGTCGCGCGCATGACCAATAGTTGTGTGCCATGAAAGATCTCTCCAGAAATTAAGCTGCTGCTTTGCATATCTTATACACTCAGGAAGCTTATTAAATAATTTCTCTGCCATTTCATCAACTGATGCATCCAGGTCTTCATACGGAACAACCTTATTAATAAGTCCCCAGTCGAGAGCTTTTGCAGCCGGTATTTCTTCACACAGAAATAAGATCTCTCTTGCTCTTCTATCTCCAACTAATATCGGAAGGAATTGAGTAGCTCCTGCTGCTGCTACGCTTCCTCTTGCTGCTCCAACCTGCCGTATAATAATATGATCAGCTGCTATTGCAAGATCGCAGCTCATGTTCAATTCGTTACCGCCGCCTACAACCATTCCGTTAAGTCTCGCAATTGTCGGCTTACCTACATTTCTCATCACTTCATGAAGCTGAATGAATTCATACATCCATTTATAATAATCATTCGGCTTACCAATAAAGCATTTTTGCTGCTCATCAAGATCAGCACCTGAAGAGAAAGCCCGTCTTCCTGCGCCGGTCAGAACTATGACTGCAATGTTATCATCCCATGCTGCGTCTTTGAAAGCATTTGTAAGCTCATTGATTGTGAGAAGATCGAGACAGTTTAATTTTTTTTCACGATTAATTGTAATAGTAGCTTTGTAATCAGTTTTTTTATATAAAATATTTTTAAACTTGGTTCCTTTTGGAAGATAAGATTTGAAATTAGCAGCCATAAATTAAATTAGTTTAGCTAAAATAGGCATATATAATCATTTTTTTGAGTTAAAAAATTTATTATCTGCAAAACAAAATTATTCAGATGAATAGTTAAATTTACCACTGAAAAACACTTAATTCGCGCAATGCAATTTCTAATAATTACTTGACTTAGACAGCATATTTATCTAATTTATTAGCGTAATTAACAAAGGAGATAAAATTGGATAACTTCGATGACCTCGATTTCCTGGGTGAAAATGATGAGCTGCAAGGCGGAAGAAAAAAGGAAGATCAGCTAAAAAAAATATTAAGATTAGAGCAGGATTCAGAAAGAAATCTTGACTCTGAATCTCTTGAAGAAATAATAAATTTTTATTTTGATAATAATGATTTTGAAAAAGCTTTAAGTTATGTTAACGTTCTTCTTGATATTTATCCTTACTCTACTGATGCCTGGCTTAAAAAAGCTTTAATACTTGATTCACTTGGTAAATTTGAGGATGCAATTGAATTTTTTGACAAAGCGATAGTTTTAAATCCCACCGACATAGAATTATACATCAATAAGGGCATTACTTTAGATAATTTCGAGCAGTTTGAAAAAGCAGTTGAAAGCTTTCAGTTCGCTTTAGATCTGGAACCGGATAACGTGGATGCTTTATTCAATCTTGGTCTTACTTTTGAAAAGCTGGAAAAATTTACCGAAGCCTGCGATTGCTTCGAAAGAGTTATTAAGTTTGACTCCGAAAGCAAGGATGCATATTATGAGCTTGGATACTGTTATGATTTTTTAGATATGCTGGAAGAATCAATTCTTGCTTATGATAAGCATATTGAGCTTTCACCTTCTAATTATAATGCATGGTATAATAAGGGAATCGTTCTTAACAGAATGGGAAGATTTCTCAAGGCTATTGAGAATTATGAAATGTGCATAGCACTGAAAGAGAACTTCTCTCCTGCATGGTATAACTGCGGAAATGCTTATGCATCGATCGGAAGATTGTACAAGGCTATTGATTACTATGAAACTGCATTAAAATATAAAAGTGATGATGCTTTTTCACTTCATAATATCGGAAATGCTTACGAAGAGCTTGGAGAGTACGAAGAAGGAATTAAATTTTTTACTGAAGCGATAAGAATTGATCATCACAATTACGAATCTTACTACGGAAGAGGAAACTGTTATTTTAATCAGAATGAATACGAGAAGTCAATTAATGATTTCCGGTCAGCGCTGATCCTTTGTAAGGATTATTCAGAGATCTGGTATCTAAAAGGAGATGCTGAATTTGCTTTAGGAAGACTTGATGATGCTATCAACAGTTATGAAATGGTTGTAAAGCTTGAACCTGAAAATTATGAAGCATATTATGATCTTGGATGCTGCCTGATAGATGCAAAATATTATAATGAAGCTTTAACAGAACTAAACAAAGCAATAAAGTATAATGCAAAATGGGCTGAACCATACTATGAAAAAGCTAAGATAAATATTCTTCATGGTGATTCAGATTCTGCAAAGGAAATGCTTGAGAGAGCATTTGAACTCAGCCCTGCAGATAGATTTGAATTTGATCTTAGCAAAGACTGGGAAAGAGTAATTAAGTTTTTAGTTAGCAGATAAAGTCACCGATTCTTGTTCCGATGCCCCGGCTTCGGAACGTTTTAAAAATAAAAAAGGGATGCATAGCATCCCTTTTTTTTATATACTTTAAAATGTGTTATCAGTATCTCCTACACAGCTAAATTGTACTTCCGCTCTCAGTATTTTTAATTTTTAAAAGATCTATTAAATTTTTTGGCAGCTCTTCTGTTACAATTTTCCATACTATACTATAATCGATTCCAAAATATTCATGTAGTATTATATTTCTAAATCTGTACATTTCTTCCCATGGAATCATTGTATATTTATTTTTAAAATCATTAGGAAGATTTTTAGTTGCTTCACCTATTATTTCAAAATTTCTTATAACAGCATCAATTGTTTTATTATCAATAATGAAGTCTTCATACGTTAATATTTTGGTATATTCTGAAATTTTATTAGCAGAATCAATGATATCTTCCAGATATATTATAATATTTCTTTCTCCGTCTTTCAAATATACTTAACTTGTTTTAATATTTGATCTTTGTATTGCCTCTTTATAGCGCTTTGGGTTACTAGATCAATACGTAATCCAAGCGCATTTTCAAGATACTTTTCCAAAGTAAAGAATTTCCATCCAATCGGTTCAGAAAACTCTACCAATAGATCCAAATCGCTTTCAGAAGTTTGAAGTCCGGTAACATAAGAGCCAAAGTAACCTAACTTAGAAACCTGAAATTTTTCCTTAATTTCCGGTTTGATCTGACTGAGTTTTTTTTCTATTTCTAACATTTTTAAGAATATTAATTATTTTGTTAATTTATCGGGAGAATAATAAAAATGAATAACCATTAACTTTTCAGCTTCACCTCGTAAAGTTTTTTATCTTTAATCTGCACGATCCTTTTATCCTTCATTTTTCTTACAATGTCGAAATTATGAGTTGAAATAACTACAGCAGTTCCGAATAAATTAATTTCATTTAAAAGCTTAATGATCTCGACTGAAACAAACGGATCAAGATTTCCTGTAGGCTCATCTGCGATCAGTATCAAAGGATCATTTATTATAGCCCTCGCTATAGCAAGTCGTTGCTGCTCACCGCCTGAAAGATCAAATGCCATATCATTAACTTTATCTATCAATCCTACCTTTGAAAGCACATCATATACTTTTTTCTTAATGTATTCTTTTCTTCTGCCGGCAATGTAAAGCGGGATAGCTGCATTCTCAAAAACATTTCTGTCATACAATATTTTAAAATCCTGGAAAACTATTCCGATCTTTCTCCTAATGAATGGAATATTTTTTCTATCGAGGCCGGTTGTACTCTGGTTATCAACTGTCAAAAATCCTTTTTGCGGAAAAAGCTCAAGATACATCATCTTCAGCAGAGTGCTCTTTCCTATTCCGCTTTCTCCGACAAGAAAAATAAATTCACCATTACTTATTTTCAGGTCAAGACCTTCAAATATCTTTTTGTTCTGATAACCGAAAGTAACATTATGGAATTCTATCATATATCCTGTTCCTGGCAAGTGTATCAGCCAGCTTAATTGCGCAGACAGAGCTTAAAGTATCTGCTTTACCTTTACCTGCTATATTAAAAGCTGTTCCATGATCAGGAGAAGTTCTAATGAATTTCAACCCTGCTGTATAATTTACTCCTTTTTCAAATGACACCATTTTAAAAGGTATAAGTCCCTGATCATGATACATTGCAAACACTATATCAAACTCTTTATATTTTTTTAAAGCAAAAAAGCCATCAGACGGATATGGTCCCGAAATATTAAATCCAGCCTGCTTCATTTCATTTATAACAGGAATGATAACATCAGCTTCTTCTTTTCCCATAAGCCCGCCGTCACCGCTGTGCGGATTTAATCCAAGAACTGCTATAGACGGCTTTTGTATCTTAAAATCTGCAACGAGAGAATTATTAATTATGATCAGCTTTTCGATGAGCTTGTTCTTTGTGATCTTTGCAGAGACTTTCTCGATAGCAATATGAGTAGTGGCTAATGAAACGATAAGCTTTTTTGAATAAAGAATCATTGCGCTGTTTGAAGTGCCGGAGATCTCTGTAACCATTTCTGTATGCCCCGGATATTTATATCCGCCAAGGTTAAAAGATTCTTTTGAGATCGGCATTGTTATCATTGCATCAGCTTCCCTTTTCAAGCACATGTTCGCAGCTGTTTTTATCGAATCACCTGAATGCTTGCCTGCAGCCTTATCCGTCTCTCCTACTTTCACCTTAAATGACTGAGGAATAGTGACTTCAATTATCCTGTCTGAACTCACCTCATTCAGATTAAAAATATTGGCATAATAATCGAGTATATACTTGCTTCCGACAACTTTTAGATCATATTCTTTGATAAATTTCTTATCGTTAAATATCTTTAAAATAATTTCCGGACCGATTCCATTTGGATCACCAATGGTAATAAGAAGGCGCGGTAAAGTATTTTTTACCTTTGCTAACGAAATCCTTTTAGCTGCTGATCTGAGCTTTATCAAACTAAAAAATTATTTTTTACTTTTTGCAATTTTAGGTGCAGGTGTTGGCTTATCGACTACTTCAGTAATTTTTGCGTCTGCCCAAAGCCCTTCAAGATTATAAAATTTTCTTGTTTCAGGAAGAAAAATATGCGCAACGACATTCACAAAATCCAGCAGCACCCAGTTAAAATTTGTCTGCCCCTCATTATGCCATGGTCTCTCATCAAGGTTATCTGTTTCTTTTGTAACATGTTCTGCAAGTGCCTTTACCTGAGTATCAGAACCCGCTGTGCAGATAACAAAGTAATCGGTCATAGTTGTCAGCCCTGTTAATTCCATTATCCTTATCTCCATTCCCTTTTTTTCTAAAAAAAGATCCGATATTTTTTTTGCCAGCTGCTTAGATGTCATATATATTATTTTTGTTTTTCATTAAATGGTTTTATATCCTTGTAATCTTTACCTATTACTACAGTTGCTTCTAAATATAATGATGTATTTATCTGCTGAATTATTTTTTTATCAGGAATTCCCAGAGTATGCGCCAGACGTTCTGCTGCTTTTCTGTCGCCTTTCCTGTCGATCACTGTGGTGTTCTCAAGATCTTTTATTTTATTATTTCCCATTTCAACTACATCAAATCCCTTAGATCGAAGATATTCCGTCATTTTTAATGCAATGCCTGACTCATTAGTTGCATTCTGAACATCTATCTGTGACATCAGATTTGGCTGATTCGTGATAGGTGTCTTCGATGTATCTGTAATCTCTTTTTTATTCTGATTTTTAGATCTTGAAGCGTTTGTGATCAGAGAATAGGAAAGATAAACTATCAATCCAAGCAGAAGTATAATAAAGCCGTTTAGTATGTAATTGAGAAGTGTTTTATTCAAGTAAATTCAAATAAATGAAATTTAAAAAATATAAAGGACAAATATAACTATAAATTTTATATAATAAAAAAACCGGCTGGATTTCCAACCGGTCTTTTTTTCAATAATATTTATAAATTCTTATTATCTGTTATAAAAAGGGTTATAATTTACGTTATTAAAGTAATCATTCTGATATGAATTCATATTTCTGAATTCAACTTTTATTGAAGAATTATCAGAAAGCTTGTAATCTAAAGAAGCTCTGGAAAGATATATTCCTGAAAGACTGTTCTGCAGATCAGTACTGTATGATTTTCCAAGACTGCTTGATGCATAAGGTGAATACTGCATTGAAACATCTGCGCTGATATTAAGCTTATCACTGAATTTATAATTCATTGAATTAGTATAACTGGCAAGTGATACATTCCCATAGGAAGAATTCATCATTGAAAGTCCGAATGAGTGCTTCATAGTGAAATTCTTAGGATTGAAGATTCCAAGAATAAGATTATCAGTAGTTCTGTTAGTATTATCAGTTTTCTTTTTATCAATAGGCTTATATTGTGCAAAGGAGGAAGATGCAATTGAAACTGTAAATATAAAAACGAGGGTTAGGAATTTTATTTTCATATTATCTGTATAATTTATATAAAAATTGCATTTTGAGACTGAATAATCAATGTAAATTGAACGCCTCTTATATACCTTAGTTCCGCCAATTCAAACACAAAAAATTATGATTTTATTATCACTCTAAAATTCTCTATTTTCTAAATCTGCGAAATAATTCACACACAATTTTTTTTAATAAGATTCGTAGTTTACCATATAAGAATGCCTTTAGATCTTTCAATATTAAACCCTGAACAAAGACTTGCTGTAGAAGAAATTGAAGGACCATGCATGATAATTGCAGGTGCCGGAAGCGGTAAGACCAGAGTGCTTACATATAAGATCGCTCATCTTATAGAATCAGGGATAAGTCCCTTCGAAATACTTTCACTTACATTTACTAACAAAGCTGCCGCAGAAATGAAGGAGCGTATAAATGTTCTTGTCGAGCATGGCGGAGCTAACTTATGGATGGGAACATTTCACTCTATTTTTGCGAGACTTTTACGGATAGAAGCGGATAAATTAGGATACAACAGAAATTTCAGCATATATGATTCGGATGACTCAATAAGTGTAGTTAAGCAGATAATGATAGCTGAAGGAATTAGTACAGAGAATCCCACACCAAAAGGCGTTCACGCTTTTATCAGTAACCTGAAGAATAAGCTTATATATCCCGACACTTTTGAAACGAATGCACGAAGTACTTTTGAAAGATTAGTTTCAGTGGTTTACAAAGAATACCTGAAAGTTATGTTCAGAAACAATGCTATGGACTTCGATGACCTTTTGATGAAGCCTATAGAATTGTTTGAAAAATTTCCGGATGTGCTGGAAAGATACCAGGAAAAATTTAAGTTCATTCTTGTTGATGAGTATCAGGATACTAACCGCGCTCAGTATCTGATTGTTAAAATGCTGTCTGAAAAATATAAGAATATTTCAGTTGTCGGAGACGATGCACAGTCAATTTATAAATGGCGTGGCGCAGAGATACAGAATATTTTCGACTTTCAGGAAGACTTTCCTGAAATAAAAATATTCAGGCTTGAGCAGAATTACAGATCAACTCAAAAAATACTTTCATTAGCAGATGATGTAATTAAAAGAAATAAAAAGCAGATAACTAAAAATCTCTGGACTGAAAGAACTGAAGGAGAAAATGTCCATCTGCTTGAGACCATGACGGACAAAGATGAAGCTTACCGTGTCACGAGATACATCACCGAGGAGATGCAAAAGAATAAAGTTAACTTTAAGGATTTTGTTATCTTGTATCGAACAAATGCACAGTCAAGAACACTTGAAGAATATCTGAGACATCATTCAATGCCCTATGAAATAGTCGGAGGTGTAAGATTTTACCAGAGAAAAGAAATAAAAGATGTACTTGCAAACTTTAAGATAATTGTAAATCCGAATGATAATGAAGCACTGACAAGAGTCCTGAATCTTAAAGAAGGAATTGGAAAGACCACTATAGAAAAAATATGCAAGATAGCTGAAATAGAGCGTAAGCAGCTGTTCGAAGTACTTAAAACTATTTCAAATTATGCCGAGTTCAGCAGCAAGACTAAAAATATGCTTGCCGCGATGAATAATTATATCTTCAAGTATCAATATCTCAAGGAGGAAATCTCTTTATCTGAACTTGCGAGAGGAATAATTGATGAAATGGGTATTATCCCTTCCTTAAAAGCAGAAAATACTTTTGAAGCTGAAGAAAGACTCAACAATATACAGGAATTGCTTTCTGCTGTTGCAGAGTTTAATGATTCAGCTGAGAATCCTACGCTTGAAAGCTTTTTACAGGAAGTATCTTTAGTTGCTGATATAGACTGGATGGATGATAAAAAAAATGCCGTGACCTTAATGACTATTCATGCGTCTAAAGGACTGGAGTTTCCTGTAGTATTTATAACAGGTCTTGAAGAAGGGATCTTCCCGGGCTCGCAAGCCTCCTTAGAAGAATCCGAGCTTGAAGAAGAAAGAAGATTATTTTATGTTGCCATAACCCGCGCAAAGGAAAAGCTTTACCTTTCATTTGCAAATCAGCGATATCGTTTTGGAACTCAATCCTACCAGATGAAATCAAGATTTGTCAAAGAAATTTCAGATGAGCTTTTAAAAACCAGCTTTACGGTGGAAAGTATTAAACTGCCACCTCAGAGAACAGCATCAGAAAGATCCTCTTCATCTTCACAAGGTACTTTTATTAAATATGATTATTATAATACAAATTTAAATAGCTCTAAGAAGAAGCCGGAAAAAATTGAAGAAGATAAATTCCCGGATATACAAAAAGGAGTAACTGTTAACCATAATACTTTCGGAAAAGGAACTGTTATGTCAATTACAGGAAAAGGTCTGGATAAAAAGGCTGAAATTTATTTTGATGACTTAGGAATGAGAAAGATCGTTCTCAAATATGCAAAGATGACAGTTATGGATTTTGATGCAGGTGCTTAAAGTCATTTCAAATAAAAATTAATTTATATGGCATACTGGCTTTTAAAAACAGAACCTTCGGTTTATTCATATGATGATCTTGTCAGGGATAAGAAAACTACCTGGGATGGAGTTGCAAATAATACTGCCCTGCTTCACATGAAAAGTATAAAGAAAGGTGATCTTGCCTTTATTTATCATACAGGGACTGAAAGAGCAATGACAGGAATTGCAGAAATAACTTCAGAAGCATATTCCGATCCAAAAGAAGTCAATCCAAAGCTTTTAGTTTTCGACATTAAGTCAAAACAGAAATTAAAAAATCCTGTATCTCTTGCCACAGTTAAGTCGATTAAGAAATATGAAAAATATGATCTGGTAAGACTTGGAAGAGTTTCTGTTATGCCTGTTCCTGAAGAATATTGGAATGATTTTGTGAAAATGAGTGAAGGATAGTATAATTCTTGTCTTCCCCTAATGCATTTGTCGGGGATTCCGTAATTCCAATCTTACCCCCTCTTTACCAAAGCTGATGTAACCCTATTTCTTACCTTTAAAAAAAATTTACAATTCGGTATTTTATTAATTCCTATACAGAGAGTTGCTCGAGTGGCTGAAGAGGTGCGCTTGGAAAGCGTATAAGGTGTCAAAGCCTTCGAGGGTTCGAATCCCTCACTCTCTGCAAAAAAAGTCTGACAAATTAAAATTGTCAGGCTTTTTTATTTTAAAATCATTTTTTGATCGAACAGATAACAACCTGTCCCTAAACAGTTTTATTTCACCACCACCATTTGCTTGGTTACAAACTGCTTATCCGTCTTCAATGTATAAAAATAAATTCCACTCGCTAATCTTTCACTTTTAAAATTGACTTCATAAGTCCCCGCATTCAATTTCTCCTCTATCAGATTAGAAATAAATTTCCCTGTAATATCATAAACATTTAAAGTGACAAACGACGATGCCGGAATTGAATATCTAATTACAGTCGATGGGTTAAATGGATTTGGATAATTTTGTCGTAATTCAAACGATCTTACTTCCGATGAAATAACTCTTACTTCTGATATCTGACTTAAAGGGCGTCGGTAAATTCCGTTGTTAGCTCCGACGAAGCAATAATTATTAAAAACGAAAAGATCATTGTTATTTACTTGAGTGCCGGCTGGTATTCCATCATTAGATGCAGCCCATGATGTTCCGCTATTTGTAGAGTTGTAAACGCCATAAGTACTCGCAAATAATATTGTATTCCCAATCGTCTTTAATGAATATATCGTATGATTATTTGTTGGCACTCCTGTACTTGAAGATGTCCAGAGTGTTCCATTGTTTGTTGTTTTAAAAAGACCCCCGTTAGAGGTACCGCAGTAAATTGTCGTTCCTTTTGATTCCAGGCAATTGATCGTTACAAATCCCGTTAGTCCTGTTGATGCATTTGACCATGTTGCACCATAATTTGTACTTACCCGCACTCCGTCAAGTATAATGCATGCAAATATCAGATTATTTTTTACCAGCAAAGAGGTTACATTTGATCCTGTAATTCCATACGCTGTCCACGTAGCAGCATTATCTGTTGACCTGAATAAACCATCGGTTGTTGCAGCATACAGATTCAAAGAATCACCTGTAATAAAATTTACATTACGGAAATTTCCCATCCCCGTGCTGCTTTGCGACCAATTCGTTCCGTTATTAGTAGAAATATAAACTGATGCTGAGGGAAGTCCTGCATACATTGTTGTTCCCCTACTATATAATGTATTTATGGTATTAAAAGCTGGGAAGCCATCCCCAGCCCATGACCATGTAGTTCCGTTATCACTACTTTTTGAAACTCCTATTTTTCCTCCGAATAAAATTCCGTTTACACTTGCAAAGCTTGTTGCAAAGCTTGAGTTAGTTGCCAATTGCCATTGGCTGTAGGAATTTGAGGCAACAAAAAAAACTATAAGTGTCAGGAATATTTTTTTAATCAATCTGGAATTTCCCGTTTTTAATTATTATTATTTTTTCATTCTTGGATGTATAACCTGTCACATTAATTTCACCGGAACCTATCATAAAGTCCGTATGCACCAGCGACTGATTACAGCCATTCTTTTTTAAATCATCAGAACTTGTCATCTTCGCGCCATTTTCAATACATGATGAAAATCCTCTCCCCAATGCTATATGGCAGGCAGCATTTTCATCATACAGAATACTGTTGAAAATTATTCCAGCTTCAAAAACTTTTGAATCGCTGTCAACCAGAGCAACTTCTCCTAGATATGCAGCACCTTCGTCAATAGTCAGATATTTATCGAGAATTTCTTTTTTATTGCACCCATAATCAACTACTTTTCCATCTTTGAATTCAAACCAGATATCCTCAAGAATATTTTCCAATACTTTTACAGGCTTTGTAACTTTTACTTTTCCATTTGTTCTTTTCAGATCCGGAGTTGTGAATACTTCTTCAGTTGGGATATTTGGAATAAAATTTCTGCCGGCAACAGAAGTGGTATGACCGCCCTTCCAGACACAGTTTTTGTTCAAGCCTATTTCAAGATCCGTTCCCGGTCCTTCAAATTTAACTCGGTCAAGATCCATTTTCGAAAGCTTTGATGCTCTAGTAAATAATCTTTCGCCATGCTCTTTCCATTCTTTTACTGGATCAGCAACATCAAGCCTGAGTATCGGTATAAGTTTATCCCATAATATTTCTATTTTTTCTTCTGTAGTTCCGGTACCATCAATAATTTTTTCTGCCCATCCCGGTCCGGGGATAGCAAAAATAGTCCATGCAAGGCTGAAGCCTCCGATATTTTTTGAAAGATTCATTGAAGCTGTTTGCTCTGCTTTGGTAATTGCCTGTAGCTTTGAAGGGTCTGCGCTTTTTAATATCTCCATCTCTTCAAGATTATCTAGTCTTATCAATGCCCAGTCATTCGCAATTATCTCATTATATTTTACAGGGATACTTGAAGGAACAAAACTTAAGTATTCAGGATTTTTATTGTTTGATACTCTTGCCTGCCTGTTAGAATCGGAAAAGAAATTTATATCAACATATTTTGCACCGGCAGCATATGCTGCATTTGATACTTTCAAAGCAAATTCATAATTTTGAACTCCGCTATTGATCAATAGGCATTGTCCTTCGTAAAGATTCACGCCAACTTTGACGATAAGCTCAGCATATTTTTCTTCTATTAATTCACGGGTATTTGTCATCAATTATTTGTAAAATTTTGGAATAAGTTTATACAATATATCGATAATATATTTAATCGGTAATGATGAATGAATTGTATAAGCTACCCATAATGGTTATTTTTATTATTAAAATATATAGGGAGAGGTGGCTGAGCTGGTTGAAAGCACCGGTCTCGAAAACCGGCATAGGCTAATACCTATCGAGGGTTCGAATCCCTCCTTCTCCGCAACCGTAAAATCTTATTTTCCTGATGCCCAAAGAAAACCAGTTAAATTCACTCGCAAAAATATTAAATAAAAAGCCCGATGATCTGAGAAAAGAGATCATATCGGATTTTAAATTAGCTTCCGAATCCCGTCAGGCAAGCATTCTTGGAAGAAAAGAAGTTCTTACTGGAAAAGCTAAATTCGGTATTTTCGGAGACGGAAAAGAAGTTCCTCAGATTGCCATGGCTAAAGCATTTCAGAATGGGGATTTCAGGTCAGGCTATTACAGAGATCAGACTTTTGCTTTTGCTGCAGGAATTTCTGATGTAAAGAAATTCTTTGCTCAGTTATATGCAGATACAAATGTTGTTCATGAACCTGCTTCAGGCGGAAGATCAATGAACGGACACTTTGCAAACCGTCTTCTGGATGACAACGGCGGCTGGAAAAATCTGATGTCAATGAAAAATACTTCAGCAGACATTTCTCCTACAGCTTCACAGATGCAAAGACTTGTTGGTCTAGCTTATGCTTCAAAACTATACCGCGAGAATAAAGATCTTCACTCTTTCACACAGTTCTCTAATAAAGGTAACGAAGTTGCATTCGGAACTATCGGCAATGCCAGCTCAGCAGAAGGAATGTTCTGGGAAGCATTAAATGCTGCCGGAGTTTTGAAAATACCTATGGCAATTTCTATATGGGATGATGGTTACGGTATTTCCGTTCCTCATAAATATCAGATAATGAAAGAGAATATGTTCGACCTTTTTAAAGGGTTTGAATATAATGAAGAAACTAAAGAAGGATTCAGACTATACACTGCAAAAGCCTGGGATTATCCCGGTCTCGTTAAAATGTATTCAGAAGGTATTAAGCGGGTAAGAGAAGAGCATATACCTGCAATTTTTCATATTAGCGAAGTTACTCAGCCACAGGGTCATTCAACTTCCGGTTCACATGAAAGATATAAATCTAAAGAACGCCTTGCATGGGAAACAGAATATTGCTGCGTTGATAAAATGCGAAGCTGGATAATAGAAAATGAAATCGCTTCTGAAAAAGAATTATCTTCAATAGAGAATGATGCAAAAAAATATGTTAAGAAAATGCAGCTTGAAGCATGGGATGAATATCTATCTCCGATAAAGCAGGACAGAGAAGATCTGAGAACTATAATTCAAAAGATCTCAAAGGAAAGTTCATCTAAAGAATCACTCATGAAATTAGATGAGCAGCTAAACCGTTCTCTCGATAATAACAGAAAGGAAATTCTTAAAGCGCTTCACGATATTTTAAGAATGACTAAGAATGAAGCTATTAAGTCCAGAGAAGAGCTTCTGCTTTTAAAGAAAAGATTTCAAAAAGAAAATACTGAGCGTTACAACACAATGCTCCATAGCCGTTCGGAAGAAAATGCATTAAATGTTCATGAGGTAAAAGCAATTTATAATGATGATTCTCAGATCCTAGACGGATATCAGGTACTGAATAACTTTTTTGATAAGATCTTCGCAAGAGATAATAGAGTTTTTGCAATAGGAGAAGATCTCGGATTTCTCGGAGATGTTAATCAGGGAATGGCAGGACTTCAGGCAAAATACGGAGAACTAAGATTAACTGATACAGGGATACGGGAAGCAACTATTATGGGTCAGGGTATTGGATCAGCTTTAAGAGGACTCAGACCAATAATTGAAATTCAATATCTGGATTATCTTCTGTATGCTATCCAGATTATGAGTGATGATCTTGCTACTACACAGTACAGAACCGCAGGAGGTCAAAAAGCTCCTGTAATTGTCAGAACACGAGGGCATAGGCTTGAAGGTATCTGGCATTCCGGCTCACCTATGGGAATGATAATTAATTCTATAAGAGGAATTTATGTCTGTGTTCCAAGGAATATGACTCAGGCAGGTGGATTTTATAATACTTTACTAAAGTCTGATGAGCCGGCATTAGTTGTTGAAAGACTGAATGGATACAGGCTGAAAGAAAAATTACCTGAGAATGTTGAAAATATTTGTATTCCTCTTGGAGTTCCTGAAGTTTTAAAAGAAGGTACTGACATTACAATAGTAACTTACGGAGCATGCTGCGATATAGCATTGGAAGCCGTAATAAAGCTTAAAGAAGTTGATATAGATTGTGAACTGATCGATGTCAGAACATTATTACCATTTGATATAAATAAAATGATAGTTGAGTCATTAAAGAAAACAAGCAGGATACTTTTTCTTGACGAAGATGTACCCGGCGGAGCTTCTGCATTCATGATGCAGCAGGTTATTGATCGTGACGGTGGTTACAGATATCTTGATTCCCCCCCTGATTGCTTAAGTGCTCAGCCTCATAGACCTGCTTACGGAACTGATGGAGATTATTTCTCAAAACCAAATGCAGAGGATATTTTTAGATCTGTTTATGAGATAATGCATGAAGCTGATCCAAAAAGTTATCCGATTTTTTATTAAGAAGTAAGGATTTTACACAATTTCTACAAAATATGAAGGACATTCAAAAAGAATTCATCAACTACTTAGACAAGCTTTCCAAAGAGATCAGCTTATATAAAAACGAAGCTAATCTTTGGGACACTACCGGTGATATTAATAATTCTCCCGGTAATCTTGCCCTTCACTTGTGCGGAAATCTAAATCATTACGTTGGTGCAACCCTGATGAACAATGGTTATGTCCGTGAAAGAGATCTCGAATTCAGTCAAAAGAATATTCCAAGAGAAGAGATATTACAAAAGATATCAGATGTTAAAGAAATCCTTGCGCACTTCTTTTCATCATTAACTGATGACAAATTGCAGGAATTATATCCCAAAGATTATTTTGGTGAGGGTGCAACTAATCTGAAAGTACTTTTCGTTCTGGCTTTTCATCTTGGTTATCATATAGGTCAGATTGATTATCACAGGCGAATAAATGATTTCTGATCCATTCTCAATACTAATTCAGGTTTTGTATCCAAATATCATTTTTTTTCTTCCCGTATTATTATCACAACTTAAATATGAATAATCCGATTCTTCATAGGTAAAATTGCATTATGCATCAGTAAAGTAATATATTTCATAGGAGAAAAAGTAGTACAAGATG
>JBBRMY010000014.1:0-31204 GCA_038230595.1 Ignavibacteria bacterium | reverse complement strand
TCGGGTGACATTTTCTGTAATATCATACAAGAAAAATGTCATGCAGAATTTTTCTGACGACAAAGGTTATATGGAAAATGCAGAACAGGTTATATCACAGGGACCGTTACTGCTTAACAATAAAGCCATTGATGAATGGTTTGTTGGACCGGGTTTACCTTATATAATGGCAGCAGAAATGCTTGTATTTGGAAAGAACTGGTTGGTAATTTTTCTCTTCAATTCGCTGATAGGTGCAATAAATGTCATTCTTGTTTATTATCTGGCTAAAAAAATTACAGGTAGTTATCCCATTGCTGTTATATCTTCTATATGGTGCTCGTGCTATATCCTGTTTATAAAATATGTTCCTACTGCAGGTAAAGAGCCATGGATGATCTTCCTTTTTGGAATAACGGTGTATTTGATACTATCAATTTCTGAAAAGAAAAATTATCTAAGGCTTGGATTTCTTATATTTGCATTTTCTTATCTTATACATTTAGATGAAAGATTTTTCGGATTTTATCCGGTTATAATTATTTTTCTATATTACCTTAACAGCAATAAAAAGCTGGGATTAAAACATTCCGTTTTTTTCGCAGTTTCAGTTCTTGTGTTAATGGTACCATGGCTTGTCAGGAACTACAATGTATATCATAAAATAGTAGTTCTTACACCAAGAACGGAGCATTTGACTGACCCGATTTTTGGTTATAAAGGAAATAATTATATTATGACTGATGATCAGCAGATGAGATGGTACATTTCAGAATCCGGTCTGGATTCTATTCAGAATCATGGAAAAGTAACTTATGATTCAGGAGAAATAATTGAACAGAGCGAGCTTGATGCCTTGAGAAAAGGGATCCGGCCTAAAAGGATGACTGCAATGGAATCATATATCTCAAATTTTATTATTCTATGGAAGCCGGTAGATTTTAAGGAAAGTTTTGTAGAGAATGGATACAAGTTTGATGGTAAATGGTCATGGAAGCATAATCTCTCCTCTTTTTTAACTTTTGGTCTTTTAATTCCTTTTTCAATAATTGGATTTATATTTCTTTTCAGGCGAAATAAAAAAATTGCGCTCTTTCTGCTGACAATAATTGTCTACTATACGCTTCTTCATGTGTTCTTCATTCCTATAACAGTAAACAGATATCGCGTACCAATTGATGTATTTATTGTAATAACCGGAGCATGCGGTATTTACCGGACATATATGAATATAAAAGACAAAAGGAATAAAAATTTAAATGCTGCTTGAAGATCCTTTATGTTATTGATGGTTTAGGTGCAGGAGGTAAAGAAAGGCAGCTTGTTGAAATACTCAGATACTTAAAAGATACAAACGTTTCAACAGGTGTAATAACATTTAAAAAAGACCAGCCTTATACAGAAACTGTAAAGCAATTTACTGATGTTTTCTTTGAAATTGAAAAAGGCACTTCCAGGTTAAAGCCAATTTCTGAAATAAAAAAAATAATCTCCACATTTAACCCCGATATTATTCAAAGCTGGGACAGCATGTCATCTTTTTATGCATATCGCAGTTCACGAAAGCATAAAGTGAAATTTATCGATGGCTCTATAAGAGATGCAGGTGTTGAAAAGGGTTGGGAATATACATTTAAAAGATTTTTTTTAAGACGTGCTGATCTTGTAATTTCTAATTCCAGAGCGGGATTAAATTATTACAAAGTGAATGGAGATGTAATATATAATGCAATTGACAGGACCAGGTTTCATATTAATAAAGAGTCTGAAGATTTTAATATCATAATGTCTGCAAACTTTACCGATTATAAAGACCACAATTCATTTATTAAAGCTGGCATAGAACTTTTGAAGAATATGATCGTTGATAATATTTATCTACCGGGTACTGGTAAGCATCTTGAAAGAGTAAAGCAAGATGTGCCTTCAGAATTTAAAAGCAGATTCCATTTTCCGGGTAGAGTATCCGATGTTGAGAAGTATTTAGCTGAATGTAAAGTTGGTATATTAACTTCAACCTCCCTTCACGGAGAAGGCGTTTCAAACTCTGTACTCGAATATATGGCAGGAGGTCTTGTTCCTGTTGTTACAAATATTGGAGGGAGTTCCGAAATTATTGAAAGCGGAATTAATGGATTTCTCGTTCCTGAAAAAGGGGTTAACGAAATAATTAATTCTGTTAAATATCTGAGATCGAACAGAGACGTGTTTGAAAAAATGAAAACATCTGCCTTAAAAACTGTTTCAGAAAAGTTTGATATGAAAACCAACATAAATAAGCTGCTTTCTCTTTACTCAAATCTAATTGACCTTAGCCTTCCACAAATAATTTCCTGATCCTTGCCGTTTCTTAAAAGTCTGTTAAGCAAAATAAATTTCGAACTCGGAAGAAATCCTGTAATTGAAAAAGGGGATTGTGATAAATTCATTCCATCCGGCTATAAAAGTGTTGTAACCCTTACAGCTGACTTCGAGCTTGCATGGGCATGGAGATATTCAAAGTCGGTTGCAGATCCTTTAAAGAGGGCTTTAGAAAAGGCAAAAACTGCAAGGGGAAATTTACCGTTAATGTTAGAGCTATGTGATAGATTTGATATCCCGGTTACATGGGCTACGGTAGGACATTTATTTTTGACTTCCTGCTCACCTGAGAAGGGAAAGATTCATCCTGATATAGTCCGCCTGAAAAATTTTGAAAATGAGTATTGGCATTTTTCAGGAGCAGACTGGTTTGACCATGACCCCTGCACAAATGTAAATGAAGCCCCTTACTGGTATGGTCCTGATCTTATCAAAAAAATAATTGATTCAAAAGTAAAGCATGAAATAGGATGCCATACTTTTTCACATATAGATTGCTCTGATAATATATGTCCTCCGGAAGTAATAGAATCTGAACTGATAAAATGCAAAGAGCTTGCAAAAGCATCAGGTATTGATATGAAAAGTTTTGTTCATCCCGGACATACCATAGGAAATTTAGAAATGATTTCAAAGTCAGGATTCACTTCATATCAGACAGATAAAAATGTTTTAAGCTATCCGGTATTACAAAATAACATCTGGGAATTGAAAAGAACTATGGAGCTTGCATGGCGGGAAGACTGGTCTGCAAATTATCATATTTACCGTTATAAAAAAATTATTTCGAAAGCTGTTAGATCAAATACGGTTTGTAATTTGTGGTTTCATCCTTCAATGTCTCCAAAATTTGTAAATGAAGTTATGCCTGCAGTTTTTGAATATCTTGAGACTCTTAAAAGATCAAAAGATGTTTGTCTTTTGACTGTCGGAGATTATATAAGTCATTTAAACTTTAAATAATTCTGAACAGCGAATTTCGAATAGTTATACTTAATTCTTCAGGAGATTCTAAAGTAAAATACAGCGCTGATATTCTTTATTCACTTTTCCGGGATCCGGAATTGAACATTGCTGCAATAATAACCAAAAAAAGAACAGGATTAAAAAAAAAGGCCGGACTTGCAGGTACTTTTAAAAAGTTAGGTTCATTTTTTTTTGTGGAGGCAGGTTATTCATTACTTTCAAAGATCAAAGGAAAGAAAGTTTCCTGGGATTATATTCCGGAAATAGTTAAGCTTGATTACAAAAAATATTTTAATGGTCCGGTTGAGTATGTAACAAAAATAAATTCAGCCGAAACTGCTGAGCTTATAAAAAAATATAAAGCTGATATCTGCTTTCATTCAGGTGGGGTTATTCTCAAAGAACCGGTTCTCAGTGCTGCAAAGCTTGGAGTACTGGGATATCATCACGGAGATATAACTAAGTACAGAGGCGGCTGTCCAGGGTTTTGGGAATTATCGAACAAAGAAAAGGAAGCCGGAGTAACTCTGCAGATACTTTCAGATAAGCTTGATACAGGAAATATCGTACTTCTTGAACAATATCCAATAGAAAAGAATGAAACTATTGCCAGCCTTCGCAAAAAGTTAAATGAGAATTCAGTGCCGCTCGCAGCTAAAGCATTAAAGCTATTACAGAAAAAAGATTTTATTCCTGTTGCAGATTATCAAAAAGGTGAATATAGAAAAGATCCCGGGTTATTTTCTTTTTCATCTTATAAAATAAAAAATCTGTTTGACTAGAGTACCGGTATTTATCCTTAACCTTTTTGATACAGGCGTCTATACTGCAAGAATGCTTGATAAAAAAAAATATGAAGTGATTGGCTTTGACAGTACATTGGAAAAGCCCGGTTCCAGATCAAATTCACTAAAAGCTGTTAAGTCACCATCTGTTTCAGAAGGAGTTCAACTCGCAGAGTTTTTAATAAAGTATAGGAATGAATACTTCAATGGATCAATGCCTGTTCTTATTCCGGCATCAGACGAATTCGTAAGATTTATTTCTGTAAACAGAGAAAAACTTAAAGATCATTTCAAATTTCTATTACCTGAAAATTCTATATTAAATGAAATACTTGATAAGGAAAAGCAGCTAGAATTAGTAAAGAGTCTTGGAATTAAAGTCCCTGCGACTTATGAAATAACAGATATTGGATCAGCAGAAAAAATAATTCCTAAATTAAGTTTTCCTGTAATACTAAAGCCGGGGAATGCCGGAGAGTGGAAAAAGTTTTACACTGTAAAAGCTATTAAAGTTAATTCCGAAAAGGAATTCACTCTAAATGTTAAAGCAATTATAGAAAATGGTTTGAAAGTCATTGCTCAGGAGATTATACCCGGTGACTGCTTAAATAATTATGAAGTCTCAAGTTATGTTTCTACTGATGGAAAAATTTGCGGACTTTTTACAATCAAAAAAATACGTCAGTATCCCATGGAGTTCGGATATGGATGTCTTGTTGAAACCTGCTCAAATAAAGTAGTTGAAGAACTTACTGAAAAGTTTTTAAAAGAATTGAACTGGAAGGGTTTTGCAAATCTTGAATTCAAATTTGATCTGAGAACGGAATCTTATTATTTTATTGAAGTAAATCCAAGAGTCTGGCAGCAGATCGAGCTTCCTTACGAAGCAGGAAAAATAAATTATCCTGAGATCTTCATGAAAGATATGGCAGGTCTTCCAATAGAGGATAAGTTTATTTTTAAAATTGGAGTAAAGTGGATAGATCTTTTCTCAGACATGCTTTCCTCTATATCATTAATTAAAAAAGGTAAGCTGTCGATCAAGGATTGGATGAATTCAATTAAAAATGCAAAGAAGTTCGGGCTCCCATCAATAAAAGATCCAATGCCGGTTTTAAAAGATATGAATTACGGATTCAAATTTATACTGGCACCATTGAAGATTTTCAAAGCCGGGTAGCAAACAAAAAATACAAGATAAGTTAAATGATAGATTTTATATTTATAAATAGTACAAAAGAGCTTTTTAACCCAAAGTATTTTTCTGACCATGGTGCTAAGGTAACCTCATTGGCAAAAGGTAAATACACATTGTCTGTTACTGAGAAAGATAATTTAGGTTATGGAAAATTTTATAATAAAGGGGAAGATTTTGTTTTCGTTTACGGTGATCTTATTCCACGTCTAAATTCTAATTTAAAAGAGCCTGAAGATCTTTGCACAATATCACCGGATAAATTAGTTAAAGATTTTAAAGGTAATTATGTAATTCTACGATCCATTGCCGGTAAAATTACTCTATGGAGCAATCCTTTGATAACTAAGCCGGTCTTTTACCACATTGCAAAAGATAATACTATTTATATATCAAGCAGCCTGACATGGCTTCACAGGAATAGCGGAGAGCATAAAGTTCATCCGACTTCAGTTATTGCAATACAGTCATTTGATCTTATTCCCGGGAACAGAACACTCTTTAATGATATTTTTATTCTTCAGGGTGGTGAAGAAATTATTATTGAAAATGATAAATTATCCTCACGAAAATATTTTGATTTTTCATCTTTTTTAAAAAAAGATGTTATGTCGGAGAGCGAATCTTTTGATCTTCTCTCAGATATTCTTAAAAAGAATATGAAAATATTTTTAAATTCTGTTGATGAAACTTCTTCAGCTTTAACTGGGGGATTTGATGGAAGACTGAACTTTTCTACAATGGAGGAAGAAGACAGAAAAAAAGTCCTGTTCTATTCTTACGGAAGAAATGGAAGCATGCAGTTAAGCATACCGGCTGAAATAAGCAGAAAACTCAAAGTAAAATACAAAGGTATTCCGCTTGATGATGAATATGAAAAAGATTTTGCAGTAAATTCTGTTGAAGCATTGAAGCTTTCAGACGGGTTTGCCCCTTTTATGAGAGCAAATTATTTGTATTCTCACAAGATCATTTCAAAGATCACTACATACTTAATAACCGGGATTTTCGGAAGTGAAGTAATGCGTCCATGGCACGATCTTGGTGGAATTCAGATGTCAGATAAGGTCAGAGAGATATTCATGAGCGAAGATCATAAAAAAGGTTTTGATGCTGTATTTGACAGAATGGAAAATGAAGGCTATATTCTAAAGGAACATTATCCGGAGGCAAGAAAGGAATTGTTCGAATACCTTAATAAAGAATATTTTGAAAAGTATTCTGATCTCCCTAAGCCTGAACAGCTTTTCTTATTATTTTTTACAGAGGGAATTACTAAATTTTTCACACAGGAGATTCGTGTTGAAAAATATTATATGACTCACTTCCTTCCTTTTATTGATCTCGATTTTGCAGAAGCTATCCTGCAGTCTCCTTTTTTGGGACTAAGAAATGGATTCTATGAGAATAGCGCTATTAAAAGAAGACGTGGACAAAGATTTTATGCAATGCTTATGAACAGGTTTTGCCCTGAGATTGCTAAAATAAAAACAGACCGTGGATATGCACCAAGAAGCCTTATCACTACAATTGGCTGGCTTGATATTATAAAAGGATTTATTGTTTACAAAAAAATAAAAAAATATTTTACACCCGACGACACCTTTAATGCAGCAAAATGGCAATTCCTTTTTTATAAGGACCGGGAAAAAGATGTAATTGATTCCGATGAGATTTTCGGAGAAAATATAAAGAATAAATGGGATGAAGAAGCTTACCTAAAGGATCGTTACAGATTTTCAAGACTTGTTTCCATTAAATACTGGTATAATAATTTATTATGAAGATAGCAGTTACCGGCAGTGGGGGTTTTATCGGTTCTTATTTACTGCCTGCTCTTAAAAAAGAAGGGCATGAGATAATTGAGCTGACCCTTGAAAAAGATTTTGATGTTATGGACTGGAATTCGATGCAAAAGATTCCCGAGTTCGAAAAAATGATACATCTTGCAGCAATGTCTTACGTTCCCGATTCATTTATAAATCCGTATGACTTTTACAAAGTAAACATTCTTTCAACTCTGAATGTCCTTGAAGTTTGCAGGCAGCGAAACGCAGGAATGATCTTCATGAGTTCCTATGTTTATGGAGCTCCTGACTATTTGCCAATAGATGAAAAGCATCCTATCAAAGCATTTAATCCATATTCACAATCAAAGCTTTCAGCCGAGCAGATTTGTATGGGATATTCAAGGGATTTTAATATGGATGTCGTTGTGTTAAGACCTTTCAACCTATATGGCTTCGGTCAAAAAGATAATTTTCTTATACCTACTATTATTAAGCAGGCAAGTTCTGGTAATATAGTATTAAAAGATCCTGAGCCAAAAAGAGATATGCTTTATATTGAAGATTTCATTGATGCAGTTATTAAAAGCTGTTCAGTTAAGGGTAATGCATTGTACAATGTAGGTTATGGAGAAAGCTTTACCATTAATGAAATGGCAAATGCAGTTTGTGAAGCATTTCATAAAGATGTTAAGCTAGAATTTACTGGTGAAAAAAGAACAGGAGAGGTTATGAATACTATTGCTGATATATCAGCAATACACAAAGCAACAGGATGGAAGCCTAAAACATCATTGAAGGAAGGTATTAAGTTAACAGTTGAGAAATATTTAAAATGAAGATATTAATAGTATGCAGCGGAAATTCACGTCTCGGAATGCCTGTATTTGTTAGAGAGCATGCTGAAAACCTGCAAAGACATGGTGTTGATACTGAATACTTTCTTATTAAAGGTAAAGGTATAGGAAGCTATAGGAAACACATTAAACTATTAAAAGAATTTTTAAAACTAAGTGATGTTGATATAGTTCATGCTTTCTTCGGCTTGTCAGGTTTAGTTTGCTCCTTTCAGAAAATAAAGCCTCTCATAGTTTCATTCGTAGGCTGTGATATAAACATTCCATGGCAAAGAACTATCTCTAAAACGTTTGTTATTCCAAAAACGAAGAAAAACATTTTTGTTTCTGAAAAATTATATGAACTTGCCGGAAGACCTGAAAAAAGTATTGTTCTACCTTTCGGAGTCGATCTGACAAAATATTCTTTAAGAGAAAAAGTTAAAGCTAAAAATAAATTAGGCTGGGATCAGGATAAAAAATATATTTTATTTGCATCCACATTTGATAGAATAGAAAAAAATTCTGAACTTGCCTTCAGTGCTTTAAGATTAATTGAAGACAAGAATATTGAGCTTATCGAATTTAGAAATATAGATGATACTAAGATCGCAGATTATTATGCTGCATCAGATCTTCTGTTACTGACTTCAATAAGAGAAGGTTCTCCCCAGGTTATCAAGGAAGCTATGGCTATGAATATACCAATAGTTTCAACTGATGTCGGTGATGTTAAAGATACTGTCCAGAACATAGAAGGATGCTATTTAACATCTTTCGAGGCTCAGGATGTAGCTGAAAAAATTAAGTTAGCATTAAGTTTCGGAAAGAATACAAATGCAAGAACTGCGTTGCAGTCTTTGGACAATAATTATATCACAGAAAAAATTATTGGTCTTTATAAAAATGTTTTACAGCAGGAAGATATCAGCAAAGCTTCTAATCTAAATATGAATCGTCAATAGATGTGCGGGATCTGCGGTAAAATAAAATTTCACAATGCTGAAGTTTCTGTTCGTGAGATCAAGGCAATGGCTGACAAAATACGTCACAGAGGTCCTGATGATGATGGTTATTTCACTGAAAATGGTTTCGGACTTGGATTTTTGAGGTTATCTATAATTGACCTTTCTCCCGGCGGTCATCAGCCGATGCTATCAGATGATGAAAGATATGTAATGACCTTTAATGGAGAGATCTATAATTATATTGAGATTAGAGATGAGCTAAAGAAAAAATACACTTTTAAAACTCAGTCTGATTCTGAGGTACTTCTTAAAGCTTATATTGAATGGGGAGAAGATTGCCTTCACAGGTTGAATGGAATGTTCTCGCTGGTAATTTATGACCGAAAAGATAAAACTATATTCGGAGCACGCGATAGATTTGGTGTTAAGCCTTTTTATTATAATCTTACATCGGAAAGCTTTACATATTCTTCTGAAATTCCTGCTATACTTGAAGTCATGGATAAAAAGCCGCAGGCTGATGACTCAGCAATATTTGATTATCTTGTTTTTAACAGAACTGATCAGACAGAAAAAACATTTTTTAAGGAAGTAAAAAAGCTGCAGCATGGATGTAAGTTCAATCTGAATTCCAAAGGTGAGCTTAAGATTTCAAAATGGTATGACCTTCGTGAACGAGTAAAAGATACTGAACCTCTTAAAACTCCTGAAGAATATAAAGAATTATTTTCTTCGTCAGTGGGACTTAGATTAAGAAGTGATGTACCTGTTGGCGTTTGCTTGTCCGGTGGATTAGATTCTTCCAGCATTGTTTCAACATTGCTGAATGATTATGACAAAAAAGATCTTCAGACATTTTCTGCCGTTTATGAAAAAGGAGAAACAGGGGATGAGTCAAAGTTCATAGATCTTTACAGACCACTGCTTAAGAATATGCATTTCATAACTCCCTCAGCTGAAACTCTTTTTAATGATAAGGAAAAATACAACAGAGCTCACGGCGAGCCGACTCCTACCACTGCTCCTTATGCTCAGTTTAAAGTAATGGAGCTTGCACATGGAAATGTTGTTGTAACGCTGGACGGACAGGGAGCAGACGAGCAGCTTGCAGGCTACCACTATTTCTATGGATTTTATTTTAAGGATCTTTTGAAAAAGATGAGACTTGTAAGATTACTTTCTGAATCCTCAAAGTATGTTACAAATCACAGATCATTATATGGATTAAAGACATTCGCTTATTTTCTTCTTCCTTCATCAATGAAAACTTCATTAAGAGTTAGTGAGAAGGGTTATATTCATTCAGATTTTTTTGCATCACAGTCAGGAGGAAATTCTATAGCAGGAGATCTTTATGCTTCCAATTCACTGAATGATGCTCTTCATGATCATTTTGAATTTAAGCTCGAGCATCTTCTGAAATGGGAAGATAGAAATTCAATGTGGTTCTCTCTTGAATCCAGAGTTCCATTCCTGGATTACAGACTTGTAGAAAAAACTTTATCGGTTCATCCTGATATGGTCATTAATAATGGCACAACAAAGCATCTGCTGAGGGAAGCAATGAAAGGAATCCTGCCTGAGCAGATAAGGAACAGAAAAGATAAAACAGGATTCATGACTCCGGAAGAAAAATGGTTCAGGACTGATAAATTTAAAAATTATATTACCGATCTGATAGATTCTCAAAGCTTTAAGAACAGAGGCTACTTCAATTCAAAAGAAGTAAAAGAAAGATATGATAAGCATTTAAAAGGAGAAATAAATATTTCCAAGGAAATATGGAAATGGATAAACCTCGAAATGTGGTTTAAGGAATTTATAGACTAATTGAAAGATTTTACTTTAAAAGCTTATACAGATTTATTACAGGCTCTGATCAGTTGCGGTTATAACTGTACCTCGTACCTGAACTATTTAGAAAAAAACCTCCAGGGAAAACCCGGAGGAAATCAGGATAGCAGAGTTGCTATTCTTAGACATGATGTAGATAAGCTTCCTTTAAATTCTCAGGCATTTGCAAAAATTCAAAATGCACTCGAGATCACAGGCACTTATTATTTCAGAGTAGTTAAAGAAAGCTTTGATGCGGGCATAATAAAAGAGATAGCAGCATTAGGGCATGAAATAGGTTATCACTATGAAGATATGGATTTTGCCAATGGTGATAAAGATAAAGCTATAAAGCTTTTTGAAGAGCATCTTTCAAAAATAAGAAATGTTGCTGAAGTGAAAACAATTTGCATGCATGGCTCACCACTTTCGAAATGGGATAATAAAGATGTGTGGAAAAAATATGATTATCATAATTATGGAATAATAGCAGAACCATATTTTGATATTAACTTTAATGAATTTTATTACCTGACAGATACAGGCAGAAGCTGGAATGCTTCGGGTGTCAGTGTTAGAGATAAAGTAAATTCTAAATTCTCTTTCCCTGTCAAAACCACATCCGACATAATAGATCATTTAAAAAAGAATAAGCTCCCGGATAAAATAATGTTCAACTTCCATCCTCAGAGATGGACAAATGATTATCTCAGCTGGATAAAAGAATTATTTTTGCAGAACTCAAAAAATATTGTGAAAAGCATAATTATAAAAAGATCTTGAAAATACTTGTAAATGAAAACATTCCCTATGAAAAATGGTCTGAATATGTGCTGGACAATAATGAAGGCAATTTATTTCAGACGCCTGAAATGTATTATACATTTAAGGAAACAAAGAACTTTGAACCATTTGCAATTGCTTGTTTAAAGGATGAAAAGATCACAGCAGTAATGTTGTCAGTGGTTCAGAAAGAGCATTCCGGGATTGCAGGCAGCTTTAGCGCAAGATCAATTATTGTCGGAGGTCCGCTTTTTTCTGATGGTGCATCTTTTAAATATCTTATTAAGGAATTTGATATTGCAATGAAAGGTAAAGTTATTTTCTCTCAGATCAGAAATATGTTCCCTCAGGATAATAAATCAGAGATACTAAAAAGTGCGAAATATACATTTGATGAACATCTTAATATTCTGATTGATCTTACTAAGGGTGAAAAAGGATTATGGTCTGATGTACATCCGAGAAGAAGAACAAATATTAATAAGGGGACAAAAGAAGGATTTAGTTTTGTGGAAATAGAGTCATCACAACAGTTGAAAGAAAGCTACGATATCCTGCAGGAAGTTTATAAAAAAGCAGGGCATCCCCTTGCTGACTTCAGCTTATTTGAAAATGTAATGAAGCATCTTGTATCAAAGGGATATTTCAAATTCTTTGCAGCGCAATTTGAAGGTAAGATCGTTGCGGCAATGTATGTGCCTTCATTCAAAGGAAGGCTTTATGAATGGTATGTAGGCGGATTGCAGGAATATCAGAAAAAATTTGCAAGTGATTTTCTTGTCTGGGAAATTTTTAAATATGGATTAAATAACGGATACTCAATCTTTGATTTCGGTGGTGCAGGAAGTCCGAAGAAAGAATATGGAGTGAGGGACTATAAGAAAAAGTTTGGAGGTGAATATGTTAACTATGGAAGATTCCAGAAGATCTACAAGCCTTATATGTTCAAATTGGGTGAAAAAGGATTAAAGATATATAAAAAGCTAAAGCAAAGTTCAAAAAAATAACCTGAGCAAAGTATTAATAGATATTGGTCACCCTGCGCACGTTCATTTATTCCGAAATTTTATAAAGGAATATAAAGGGGGGACAGTTGTTACTGTTAAAGATATACCTTCCGCAAAAGCGCTTTTAAAAATTTACGAAATAGATTTCATAGAGCTTGGAGAAAAAAAAGATTCAATGCTTGGAAAGCTGCAAAAGCAGTTCAGGTATAATTATGATGTTCTGAAAATTGTAAAAAAGGAAAATATAAAATTCGGTTTAGGAACATCGATCACCATTCCTCATGTATCTAAGGTCTCCTCTATGAAGTCAATAGTTTTCGATGATGACGATGACAAAGTACAGCCTTTCTTTACTTATTTTGCTCATCCATTCGCTGATGCTCTGCTATCACCGGAATCATTAAAAGGAACACGAAGAAAAAAAGATACAATATATTATGCAGGCTTTCATGAGCTGGCATATCTTCATCCAAACAGATTCACTCCTGATCCAAATGTTCTGAAAGAGGCAGGAATAAATGAAGGTGAGAAGTTTTTTATAATGAGATTTAATTCATTCAAGGCGCATCATGATATCGGAGTAAAAGGTCTTTCACTAGAAAACAAAAGAAAATTAATCCAGGAACTCTCAAAGCATGGAAAGATCTTAATTACAACAGAGAGAGAAACTGATGAGGAGTTTAAGCAATATCAGATCAAAGTACCGCAGGACAGAATTCATTCATTGATCTATTATTCAACTATGCTCATCGGTGATTCACAGACTATGACTTCAGAAGCTGCAGTTCTGGGAACACCATCATTAAGGTGTAATACTTTTGCCGGAAGAATTGCTTATTTAAATGAAGAGGAAAAAGAGTATAAGCTGACATTTGGATTTCTTCCGGAAAATTTTGAACAAATGTTCTCTCTTATGAAGGAGCTTTTAAACAGGTCAGATCTAAAAGATGAATGGAAAAAGCGGCGTCAAAAGCTTTTGTCTGAAAAGATAGATGTAACTGCATTTATGCTTTGGTTCGTTGAAAATTATCCGGAAAGCAAAATGATAATGAAAAAAGACCCTGAATATCAATTTAAGTTTATGTGATCTCTTGATAGTTTAGAAATGATCTGGAAAAAGTCAAAGTTTAATTTGCATTCAATCATGAATGTAGTTAAACTTTTTTTGTTTATAATTGTCTAATGCAAATAATGAAACTACTGGTTTTTATGTTTAATATGCTGACTATTTATAGATTTACTATTAATATGATACTTTAAAATGCATTTTAAATTATAAAAGAGTTTTATATTATCATTTGAGCCCGCTAGATAAAATTCGAATATAATTCCGTGATATGACAGAAAATATACTTGCTGTTAAAGGTGAGGCATATTTAAAGAATGGGAAAAAAGTTTCAAGTACAGCACCCTCTGATGCCCCTTTTAAAATATCCTTTGAAGAACACATTGCTGAGAACAGAAGATCTTTAGCTATTAAAGATACTGATGTTAAAGCATTCGTTGAATCAAAGTCCAAAAAAAGCATTGAAGACATTCCTGTCTTTAACCTTTCAGATTCCTCTTTTATAACCTCCTTAGATCAAACCACAGATACTGTCGTTAATCTTCATAAGATCAATGACATTAAGCACGTCAATAAGTATTTTGAATTTATAAATTCAAAGCTTCCTTTCGGAGGAATGCTGATTGGCTGTGTAGAAACGAGCGGAGAAAGAAAAAGAAGAATTCATAAGAAATTTCCGAAATTTATTTCCTATCCATACTACACTCTTGATTTTATTCTGAAAAGAGTTTTCCCGAAATGGTCATTCACTAAAAAAATATATTATTTTATTACAAAAGGAAGAAACAGAGTTTTTTCTACTACTGAAACATTCGGAAGATTGTATTGCTGCGGGTATGAGATAATCAGCCAAAAAGAAATTAATAATCTGTTGTTCTTTGCAGTAAGAAAAATGAGCAATCCGAGATTTGATATGCATCCTACTTACGGACCTCTTGTTAAAATGAACAGAATAGGAAAAGATGGCAAGATCATTGGAGTTTATAAGTTCAGAACAATGCATCCTTATGCAGAGTATCTGCAGGAATATTTATTCAGAACAAATAGCCTTAAAGAAGGCGGTAAATTTGAAAACGACTACCGTATTACTTCATGGGGAAAATTATTCAGAAAGCTCTGGATCGATGAGCTTCCAATGATTATAAATTTTTTGAAAAGAGATATGAAGCTCGTAGGTGTCAGACCTTTGAGCAAGCAATATTTTAATTTATACCCACAGGAGCTAAGAGAGCTGAGAATAAGAACAAAACCGGGTTTAGTCCCTCCTTTTTATGCTGATATGCCGAAGTCTTTCGAAGATATTGTTGAATCTGAAAAAAGATATCTGAAAGCATACGAACAAAAGCCAATAAGGACTGATATAAAATACTTCTTTAAATCATTTCACAATATTGTCATAAAGAGAGCGCGAAGCAGTTAGCCTTCTGAATACAAATCAAAAAACAAATAATTGAAAAAATTTATACTTCTAATTGCATTTGTACTTTTAATAAGTGCAAATGCATTTTCACAAGTGGAGCTTGTTCCTGTTTCCAATCCTGTGTATTCATTTCTGAAACGAATGCAGCTGAAAGATGTTATTGATTTTAACTCTTCGTCACTGCCAATTTCCCGCAGAGAAGTTGCATCGTATTTAAAAGTTATCGGAGATTCAAAAAGGCTAACAAAGAGAGACAAAGATCTATTCAGGGAATTTGAAATTGAATTTGGTTATGAGCTTGGATACGGTTTAACAAAAACATATTCATTTCTGAAAGACCCATCTGTTAAAAATATTTTTTCACAGGATAAGCAGAAAAGCCTTTATAACTTTGCAGATTCAAATGCTACAATTTTTCTTGATGGAACAGGTTTCCTATCTTACAGAAGATCATCCGGTGATTCGCTTGGCAGCCATAATTCAACACTTGGCCAACTGGGTTTAAGAGTCCGGGGTACTGTAAAAGGAATGCTTGGTTATTATCTGAATCTTGCAACCGGCGCAACTCTTACTGAAAAAACTAAAGAAACTCTCGATTTCCTTATAGCAACAAATCCATATTTTTTAGCAAATTCAAAATTTGTTAATCGGGATGGAAATACTTTTGATACTTATGAAGGATATATGAGACTCGCTACGAATGATGAGCTGCTATCACTTACAGTCGGCAGAGAAGCGTTGTCTTCAGGGTTTGGCTATATCGATAAATTATTTTTATCAACAAATACTGTCCCTTATAATTATGTGAGAGCTGATGTGAAATATAAAGCACTCGAATATTTTTTCCTGTATGGTTCGCTTAAAGGGGATTCACTTGGATTAAAAGATATAGAATCAAAATTCCTTGTTACTCACAGGATCACAATGAAATTCTCGAAAGCATTTAAGATAGGATTATTTGAAAGCTTAATAATTTCTGATTCACCTTTTAATTTTACATATCTGAATCCTTTGAGCTTTATCAGATCTGCAGATTATAACGCCGGAGTAACTCAATCAGATAAAAATAATGCAGTGCTGGGATTTGATCTTGAAGTTAAGCCTATGGCAAACGTTGCTTTTCAATCTACACTTTTGATCGATGATCTTAATTTCAGCACTTTATTTTCCGGCACGCAGGCTGATGACAGAGTCGCAACAGATAACCGCTTTGGTATTCAGTTTGGTACAATCTGGACTGATGCATTCGCCTTACCAAATTTAACTACTGCCCTGGAATATACCAGGATCGATCCGTTTGTTTATTCTCACAGAACCAACAAAAGCAATTACACTAACTGGAGACTTCCGCTTGGTCATAATCTGGGACCTAATTCGGATGAGATCGCTGTAAAGCTTGATTATAACGTTACAAGCAGGTTGAAGTTAAATCTTCTTTACCAGCACCAGAGAACTGCTAACGGTTACATTATTAGAAATGATTCTTTAATTACAAATTACGGCGGCAATATAGAAAGAGGAGATGGAGATATACAAACACAGCATAAATTTCTTGAAGGTAACAGAATTGACCGTGATCTAATAACATTTGGAATTAAATGGGAGCCGGTACGGCAGCTTTATTTAGATCTTAAAGCAGCGAAATGGATGTCAGATAAAATTTACAAAAATGTAAAATTTGATGACACATATTTTAACTTTACTCTAAGTACGGATTTCTGACGGGAATTTATTTACCTATAAATTTCAAAAGTGGTTCGTTCCCGGAATATAGCATCAAAGTATCTTCACTGATCTTGTAAAAATTACTTTCTGATAACGCTTTAAGGAATTTATTTTCTATATCAAGATCCTTGCAAGCCATTTTTGTCGAAATTGTTTCACTGAATTTAATTGCACCTTCTGTAATTGCATAGTTACCTCCAATTGAATTACACCCCACATTTCCGGTAAACTTTCCTTTATCTTTAAGTGACAAAAAAATATTTGTATTGGTTACTTTCTCTGTTTTCAAAGAAATAATTTCCCACCTTGTATTAATTAATGGTAAATACAGGGTAGAACTTTCCTTTTGAGTTGAACAGCATCCGCTTAAAATAACTGCACATAAAACCATTATAGTCCGAATTCTCATAAAAATAAAATAAAATTATAAAAAGTTGTTTTAATTGAACTGTATTTGTTCGATCATATAACTAATTTAACACATGCAAAACTTATTAAAATTCACTAAATCGGAATTATCCGAAGAAATAAAAAAACTAGGATTTCCGGCATTTCGTGGAAAGCAGATATTTACCAGCCTCCACAAGAATAATATAACAGCAATTGAAGATATAAAGCTTATCGATAAGCCCCTGAAGGAAGTATTAAAAAAAAGCTATATAATTGAATATGTAAAGCCTGTTCATACAACAGATTCTGAGATCTATGATACGCATAAATTCCTTTTCGAAGTTCATGATGATTCAAAAGGTACAAAATACAAATTAGAAACAGTTCTGATAACCGAGGAGCACAGGAATACTGTCTGCGTTTCAACTCAGGTTGGCTGCAATGTGGGATGCGAATTTTGCGCGACCGGAAAAATGGGATTTTTAAAAAACCTGGATCCTGCACAGATAGTTTCACAGGTTTATCACGTAAAGAAAATTTCAAATAAGGAAATAACAAATATAGTTTTTATGGGAATGGGTGAGCCATTTCTTAATTATGATAATATGCTTAAAAGCATAAAGATACTTACTGATGAAGAAGGAATGGACCTGTCATCAAAAAGAATTACAGTCTCGACAGTAGGCTTTACAGGAAAGATCAAAAAGTTTGCAGACGATCTTATGCTTGAAGAAAATAAAAAACTGAAAAATATAAAGCTTGCGCTTTCACTTCATTCTACCGATTCCGGTATTAGGGAAAAAATAATTCCTACTGCTGCAAAAAATCCTTTGAAGGAAATTTATTCAGAGCTGAGCTATTTTTATTCACAAACAGGAAATAAAGTTACCTATGAATATATATTTTTCGGAGGGCTTAATGATTCTGAGAATGATATCAACAGGCTTACCAGATTATCTAAAATGATACCTTCGAATATTAATGTTATCCCTTTTCATCCGATCCATTTTGAACTAAACGGACCGTTACAGATTTTTAATGGAATTCAGGATAAAGATATTTCACTTTTAAAAAACAAATTAAATGATTTTATTGAGAAACTGAGGGAAAACAAAGTAACAGTCAATCTCAGGTCTAGCAGCGGAGTTGATATTAATGCAGCATGCGGACAGCTTGCAGTTTTGGAGCAGGCTAAGTAATTTTTCAACATTTAAATTCTTTTTTGGATCAGTTAATAATTTTTGGCCCCCCCGGAGTTGGTAAAGGTACACAAGCGGAACTACTTTCAACCTCCCTCAATTTATTTCATCTTTCTACCGGAGAAGTTCTCAGAAAAGCAGTAACTGAAGGAACAGATCTTGGCAATAAAGCAAAAGCAATTATGGAAAGCGGCAGTCTGGTTCCTGATGATGTTATGATAGGTATAGTAAAGGAAGCTTTAACAACCAATAAAAACCAAAATGGCTTTATTTTAGATGGATTTCCAAGAACTATCGCTCAGGCAGAATCGCTCTCAAATATTTTCAAAGATTTAAAATATGAAAATGTAAAAGTAATTAATTTAATTGCGGGAACGGAAGAGCTGGTAAAAAGATTATTAAAGAGAGGCCGAAGTGATGATACTGAGGAAACAATTCGCCAAAGACTGAAAATTTATTACGATGCAACTGAGCCTGTAAAAGATTATTATGACAAGCAGGGAAATGTAATTGATATCAAAGGCGAAGGAAGCAAGGATGAGATATTTGGTTATATTACAAAAGCTTTATCCGTTTAATATTTTACAGATTAAAATAATGTTAAATTTTCAAACTAATTTTAATTTATTGCAATTTTGAATATTATAGCATATTTTACAAAACAAATTTTTTAATATGTCATCAATCAAAGTTACTGATCAAACAGATAAAGGTATTGTAGTTATTTCCCCTAAAGGCAATTTTGTCGGAGGTGAAGAAACTGACGATCTTAGAAATACTATTAAAACTGTCTCTGACAGCGGGAATAAAAAATTAGTGATAGACCTTGGAGAAGTGCTTTACCTCAATAGCACTGCTTTGGGTGTTCTCATTTCTGCTCATGCTAATTATTCCAAGCGTGAAGGGAAAGTTAAACTTTGCCAATTGAACAAAAATCTGGAAAACCTTTTTGTAATCACAAAGCTAGCCCTCATTTTCGATTCATACCATACACAGGAAGAAGCAATTTCAAGTTTTGATAAAAAATAATTTTTATTAATAAACATAAACAAACTCTGCAATTTAGAGTATAACGGAGGTCAAATTCATGAAACAATCTGCATTCATCACTATTCTTATAGTAGTGGCATTCGTAGTATCCCTGCTTTTATTTATGTTCGTTTTCGGTAGCCCGTCTAACTTCAAGGCTCCGGATAAAGCAGTTCCGGTAAATCTAATGGGTGCTGTCTACAAAGGTGGACCTATAGTTGTTTTACTTATGACTCTCAGTATAATGGTTATCACATTTACTATTGAAAGACAGCTTTCATTATCTAAAGCTAAAGGCAGAGGCCCGATCGAAACTTTCTTAAAGAAAGTTCAGACTCTTCTGACAGAGGGGGATATTGATGGCGCCATTGCCGAATGTAACCGGCAGCGGGGCTCGATAGCAAATATTTTGCGGCAGGGTCTTGAAAGATATCAGGTTCTTGCCATGGATAATTCAATGGTAAAAGAGCAAAAACTTCAGGAAGTATCAACAGCTATTGAAGAAGCTATGATGCTTGAAGTACCGCTTCTTGAAAGAAACTTGGTTGCACTTTCAACTATCGCTTCGGTTTCAGTACTTGTTGGTCTATTCGGAACTGTAGTTGGTATGATCAAATCATTCCAGGCTTTGGCAACTGCCGGAACCCCGAATGCTGCTGAGCTATCTTCAGGTATATCTGAAGCTCTGATCAATACAGCCGGTGGTCTGTTTGGTGCTATCGTCGGAACTATCTCTTATAACTACTTCGTAACAAAAGTAGGAAACATTACTTACATGATTGATGAAGCAACTTATAACCTGCTTCAGATATTAGCTGTGAAAAGCAAATAACCGGAATTATAAAAAAAGTATAAAATGAAAAAAGCAAGATCCATAAAAAAGCCGGGAGTTAAGATCGACATGACTCCGCTGGTGGATGTTATCATGCTTCTTCTTACTTTCTTTATGCTGACAGCTACATTCAAAGCTGAGATGTCAGAAAATATTGAGGTTAAGCTTCCGCAGTCAGTTAACACTGATTCAACTAAGCTGCCTGAAAAGGATGTTATGACGTTAACGTTAACTCCTAAAGGTGATATCTATGTTGATGTTGATAACTTCAAGGTAAGAAAAGCTGTTTTCGGTAATGAGTTTGGTATCGGTGTATATCATCCTGATAGCACCGGAACTGTAAAAACCGAATATGAGCAGACAGGTAAGATCGCAGGCAAAGATGTAAAAAGAAAAGTTATGGTTTTGAATAAGGAACAGTTTGAAAAGACTCTTTCTGATCTGAGACTGCAGCTGAAAAATATGACTGAAGGAAAGTCTGACTTTAAGATAGTTCTTAAAGGTGACAAAGATGCTGATTTTGGAACTGTTGAAGATTTGATGAGTTCTTTAAAGACTACAAAAAATACAAGATTCTCTCTTGTAACTGACTACAGAGCAGAAAAGCCTGCAGGGCAGTAATATTTAATAATTTTAATTAACAGGGGGTAAAGTCATGGCAGGCGGAGATTTTGATTCAGGCGGAGGCAATGACAGGTTTAAAAAGAAGAAGTATAACAAAGGTAAAAAAGTAGGCGTCAGAATTGATATGACTCCTATGGTTGACGTTATTATGCTTTTGCTAACATTCTTCATGCTCACAACAACTCTTGCAACTCCACAGGTTATGCAGATCAATCTGCCTAAAGGTGATGAGCAGGACAAGGTTAAAGTTGATATGGGTAATGTTCTTTATATCAGGGTATCAGATAAAGGGAATATATATTTTTCAAACGGTTTATCAACAGGTACTGAAGCAGCACCGGAAAATGTTGCATTTGAGAATTTAAGAGCAAAGCTTGAAAGCTTATATGCGAAGAATAATAATCTACTTATGCTCTTGAAATTTGACAGGCATATGAAGTATACAGTGATGGTCGATATTCTTGATGAAATAAATAAGGCTAAGATCGAAAGAAGATATTCATTCATGAAAATGGAAGAAGTAGATACCGAACTGGTAAAAAAAGCCGGAGGTTAGTTCTTATTCAATTTACAAAAAATTAAAGCGGTTCGGACTTAGTCTGAACCGCTTTTTTTATTGCTATAAAATTCTGAAAAAGGTTATTTGTTTGGTGTGTTTTAAAAAATAAAAACATGTTAAATTTTCTAAAATATGTGATATGATCAACGGGTTTAAATATTTTAAAACCATTTTAGTTTTTATCTTTTTGCTCTCGGTATTAAAAGCAGGAAATGCTCAGCAGTCAAGTGCCATCACAGATACGAAATTTAAAAAATATGTAGTTGATGAAACAGGTACCCTGACTTCGGACCAGATCCAAAGCCTTAATGACAGCCTATATAATTTCGATCAGAAAACTACTAATCAGGTAATAGTTTATATGATAAGCACCTTAGGGGATGAATCACTTGAGGATGTATCTGTAAGACTTGCTGAAAAAAATAAGATAGGAAAAAAAGACAGGAACAATGGCGTTCTTTTCTTAATTGTAAAAAATGACCGAAAGCTCCGGCTTGAAGTTGGTTATGGATTGGAAGGGGTATTAACAGATGCTTTAAGCTCTCAGATTATAAGAAATGATGTTACACCCAGCTTTAAGAATGGAAATTATTATGAAGGAATATTAAAAGGTGTAAATTCTATTGTAAGTGTAACTAAAAATGAATACCAGGCAGATCCAAAACAAAAGCAAAAAGGCATCGGCGGTTTTTCCTCAATACTAATAATAATTTTCATTTTCGGTTTTATTTTTTTCAGTATAATAATCGGAATTATCAGAAGAGTTACCGGGGTTGGAAAAAGATTTTATACAGGCGGCTCGACAGGTGGTTTTTGGGGTGGTTCCGGCGGCTCAGGATGGGGCGGTGGTGGAGGTGGATTTGGAGGCGGTGGCGGTTTCTCGGGCGGCGGCGGTTCTTTTGGAGGAGGAGGTGCCAGCGGAAGCTGGTAATTAAAATTATGAATAATTCAAAATCGTTACCCGGATTTCTTACTGAAGGCGAACTGGAAAGTCTTGCATTGAAGATCACTGAGATCGAAAAAATTACCTCCGGAGAGCTTAAGATTTGCTTTCATTTAAAAAGGTCATTCAAAGAAAAGAAAAAAACGCACCGAGAGCTTGCTATAGATGAATTTCACAGATCAGGTATGACAAAGACCAGGGATAAAACAGGTGTATTGCTTTATTTTCTTCTTAATGAAAGGATCTTTGAGATCATTGCTGATGAAGGAATTAATGCAAAAATTCCTTTAGAAAAATGGGTTAGCATAGTTCAGGTAATGACCGACCATTTAAGAACAAGCAGGGCATATTCTGCTATTTGTCATGCTCTGGATCAAATAGGTGAGATCTTAAGATCAGATTTCCCATGTACTGATGATAATCCGGATGAGATAAGCAATGAAGTTGAAATTAATTAATGTTCTTTCTGAAAAACCTTGCTTACATATTATTTATTTTCATATTTTTTTTAGCGGCAGAAATAGATCTATATTCTCAGGTAAAGCCCCCTGTAACTCTGGAGCTGAAAGACAGCACAAAAAGTTCTGATTCTCTAAGATCCAATCTCGATACACTCACCGAAGTAGTTTCTGATGTAAGGTCGCCAATTGTTTATTCTGCAAAAGATTCAGCTGTCTTTGATCTTAAAACCAATAAGTTAAATCTTTATAACCATTCAGTTCTTACCTATGAAGATCTGAAGTTAAATGCCGGGGTTATATCCGTTGACAAGGAAACTAAAATACTTCATGCAACGGGTATCGCAGATAGTAATGATGCTTCAAAGCTCGTCCAGCTTCCATTAATGTACCAGGGTGAAACTAAATATGAGAGCTCCGATCTGACATATAATTTCGGAACTCAGCAGGGAGTGATTTCAAATGGTTACTCAGATGCGGACGTTGGCTATTATTATGGAGAAAAAATAAAAAAAGTTACCAGTGATGTTTATTTTATAAAGAATGGATTATATACAACTTCTACTGATAAACTTGATCCTGAATATTATTTTCTTTCTCCAAAAATGAAAATTATCCCGCAGGATAAAGTTGTAGCACAGTCAGTTTTTTTATATATAGAAGGGGTTCCATTGTTGTGGATACCTTTCGGCGTTTTTCCGAATAAGCAGGGAAGAAGTTCAGGAATAATTGCTCCAACTTATGGAGATGATGGAACATATGGAACATATGTTGCGAAACTGGGATACTTTTTTGCTCTTAGTGATTATTATGACCTGGCTGCAACAGGCAGCTGGTTCTCCAGAGGAAGGATCGATTTTAATTCAAGATTCCGTTATGCAAAGCGTTATAAATTTACAGGTTCAATAGAAGGCGGATATTCAAGGATACGGCTTGGAGAGGATACTGATCCCGATAAATTTTCTTCTGATGCATGGGCATTCTTTTTAAATCATTCGCAGGCATTTAATCCGACTACAAGGGTAGATGCGCAGCTTCAGTTTATCAGCGGTAAAAGTTATTATGATAATTCTACTAATAATCTGAACCAGCTATTGCAGCAAAATATTATTTCCAATGTCACATTTTCAAAATCCTGGGAAGGAAAACCCTACCAGCTTACTGCAAATTATAACCGTGACCAGAACCTGGTTAACGGAAATATCAGTGAAAGATTTCCTTACCTGAATTTTTCTGTTTCACAGACATATCCTTTTCAGTCAGCTCTGAGTTCTAGCGATAATAAAAAGCTGTATGAATATTTTTATTATTCTTATAATGGAGCATTGTTAAATACCAGGGTAAAGCAGACTACTCCGACTGATTCAGGGGTTGATAGCATATTTAAGGATAGCCGTGCCGGAGTTAAGCATGATATTGCTCTGAATCTTGCTCCTCAGTTTACATTTTTCAATTTCAGCCTTTTCGCAAATTATACTGAGCTTTGGTATAATAAATCTATTGTTAAAAATTTTAATCCCGGAGACAGCTCTGTTTCGGTAACCGATGTTGATGGATTTAAGACAGCCCGATATTTTTCCACTGGTGCATCGATACGAACAAAACTCATAGGTATTTTTACTCCAAAAGTTCTGGGTATAAAAGGTATCAGGCATACAATTACGCCTGCGCTAACCTATGGATTCTCTCCGGATTTTTCAACTTCGGGTTGGGGATATTATGGCTCTTATAATAATGCCCTGGGAATGCCTGTTAAATATTCCTTTTTTGAAAAAGAAGTTTTCGGCTCGCCGCCTTCAGGTGAACAGCAGTCACTGAATTTATCAGTAAGCAATTTATTCGAAATGAAAGTAAAGGATACTGATTCAACTGATAAAACATTTAAGCTTTTCAATTTAGATGCAAATGTCGGATACAATTTTGCAGCTGACTCTTTAAAATTCTCTGAAATATCTACCAGCTTCAGCACAGCTATAGGAGGAATATTAAATATTGGAGGTAATGCAAATTTTAATCTTTATCAGTATGATTCAGAGAAGAGGTTAAGAATAAACCGGCTTTTAATTAAAAATGGTGGAGGACTTGCAGCGCTAACAAGTTTTAATTTAAGTATGTCAAGTACGTTCAGCTTTAATCTTGGAAATACTGATTTTGTAACTGACTCACTTAAAATAGCAAAGGACCCATATCAGAATGAAATTAAATATATTCTACCACTTTCAGGAAGTATAAATTATAATTATTCGGAAAATAGAAATGATCCACTGAATATACTTCGTTCTTCTAATATCAGAGGAAATATTCTTATCAATCCAACTGATAAATGGAGATTTGGATTTTCTGCCGGGTATGATCTGATCAATCATCAGTTCTCTGCTCCTTATATTACTGCTTACCGCGATCTTAATTCATGGGAAATGAATTTTAACTGGTATCCCGGAGGAACTTATTCAGGATTCAATCTGGAGATCAAGATAAAAGCTCCTGCGCTTAAAGATATTAAGGTCACAAAGCAATCTAATAACAGGGGAGCATTTTGATAAAGCTAGAAAAATATTCCGGCGCAGGAAATGATTTTATTATTGTTAATGATCTCGAAAATATAATAGATAATAAAAGCTTTGTAACACTGGATATATGCAGCAAGCCTGAAAATCTAAAGACAGACGGAATGATATTTGTCGAACGCTCACAAGATGCAGATTTCAGGATGAATTATTATAACAGAGATGGTTCAGGAAATTCACTATGCGGAAATGGATTGAGATGCACTGCGAAATATATTTTTGATGAAAAATTGTCTGAAGAAAAAGTATTAAAAATTGAAGCTGTAAATAAGATCTACAGATCAGAAAGAATCTCAGATAACAATTTCATGATAAGTCTGCCTCCACCCGAAAAGATCGTCACCAAACTTAAGCTGAAGGTAAATTTTTCTGAGTGGTGGAATGATATTGAATGCACATATATTAATTGCGGTTCGCCTCATATTGTTATTATGATAGATCAGTTAAAGTTTATTTCTTCACTGGAAGAAGTTAACGTGGAAGAGTGGGGAAGAAATGTACGAATGCATAAAGACCTTATGCCTGAGGGAGTAAATGTGAATTTTGTTAAATACACAGGCGGCAATAAAATAGAAGTGAGAACATACGAAAGAGGAGTTGAACGGGAAACTCTTGCAAGCGGAACCGGCTCAATATCTTCTGCGATAGCCTCATCAATAATTTATGATATAAACCCCCCTATAGAAGTTCATGTAAGATCAAATAAAATATTATCTGTTGATTTCAAAAATAAAACAGGTTCAATATTCGATCTTACTCTTTCCGGCAATGCGGAAAAGATCTGATCCACTCATAATTTCCCGATTTGTAATATTGTTTATTAAAAAGTGACAACAATATTACTCAAAAAATGGACTTGACAATTAATCCCAAAAAAGTAAAATTGTTTTAAGAAGCAGAACAACATTTTTACATCACAAAGAAATGAACAGAACAGAAATTTTTAATAAGCTTTTAGAGATTGGGTTTAAAGACCAGGAAGCAAAAGTATTCCTGGTGCTTCTTACAAATTCTTCTTTATCAGCTTCCGAAGTTGCTGAGAAAGCGAAAATAAGAAGAACTGCTGTTTACGATATTTTAAAAAACTTTGCAGAAAAAGGATACTGCAATGCTATTGAAACTAATACCATTCTGAAATACGAGATCATTAATCCACGGGTTATCGGTGAAAAGATATATAATGAAATTAATGATGAGAACGAAAATAAGCTCGGAAAGCTAAAAGATGCATTTAAAAATATGATCCCATTGCATGGGGCTGATTCTCAGGAGTCTGATGGCTCGGTTAATATTGAGCTTATCCGCGGATTTAATAAGCACAGAACTTCAAAGTTCATTGAGCTTTTTAAAGGAGCTAAGAAGGAAGTACTCTTCATGGTGAGATTTGAAATGTTCGTATCAAAGGAGCTCGATAAAGATGCTCTTAAGTTCATTAAAAAAGGCGGAGTTATAAGATCTCTGTATGAAGCCAGCCTTAATTTTAAGATAGTTGACAGAAATGAAAATGTGTCAATTGCTACACTTGATGGCTTTATTGATCTTTGTGAATATTATGAGAACAATGGTGAAAAGCTGAAAATTTCTCAGCTTGAGCTTCCGAACATTACAATTTTTGATAGAGAGACAGTTTTTATAAATATCGATAATAAGGATATTCCAAGGCACAGCAGAGCAGATATAATTATTAAAAATCCTGATTTTGCAAAAAGAATGATGGACCTTTTTAATTATTACTGGAGCCAGGCATATACTACATCAGAATTCAAAAAGCTTAATAAAAAAGCAGAGCTAAAAGAGTTATTAATGGAAAAAAACTTTGTTCAAAATAATTAACCCCCGGAGGTAAAAATGAAAAGATTTACCGGATTTGTTTTAGCATTATTCACATTCGTTTTTGTTACAAGCAGCTTTGCCGATACTCCAACAGTTACTAGCAGTATTGCAGGAACAGTTTACGATCAGCGAAATTTACCTGCGCAGTTCGTTTATGTAAGTTTAATAAAGCTGAATGAAAATTCTGAAACTATTTTTCAGAAAATAGTTAGTACAAATGCTGAGGGAAAATTTGAATTCAACAACATTGAAATATTAAGTACTGATATCACGAAAATAGGAGCTTACATTCCAAACTTGAATACTGATGTCAGCTCAACAAATAATAATCATGTTGATGTGGAAGTTCGTGATATTGGGGCTTATGCAAATGATGTAAAGGGAGTAGTAGAAACAGTTGTTATTAATACAGCAATTGATTTTATATCTGTTAGCTCAAATATTGATAACAGCCATCTGATTCTTCATCTGGCAATGGCATCTCCTCCGGGAAATGGTAGGGGAAATACTATCCGTCCAAATCATGGTGAGATCGGAACATATCCATCACCGGGACCAAATAGCGGTAACAGGATCAGGTTATATCAGAATTTTCCTAATCCATTTAATCCGCAAACTAAAATAGTTTATTCTGTTCTTGAGCAGTCTTTAGTAACTCTTAAAGTTTATGATCTGTCTGGAAAAGAGCTAAAGGAATTAGTGAATGAAACAAAAGCACCGGGGAATTATGAAGTAGTGTTCAATGCAAGCAATTTATCATCCGGCTTTTATATTTATAAGATCACAGCCGGAAATGAAGTAATGATAAATAAAATGTCCCTTATAAAATAAGTTTATAAGTTTAAATTGACGGAAATTAGTTTGAGGGGACTATGACCCGTTCAATTGGGATGGATGAAAATCCTTCCTTTTTTGGAGATCCTTTTTTGAGGGGAAAAGGACACCAATAATAGACAAAGGTTAACGCCTTTGTCTTGAAATTAAAAATGAAGTTTAAGCTGTAACTTAGTAAAGCTTCATTCGTAACACAAATGTAGTAATCTTTGTTTGATTCTTTCCATCATTCTAAAAGGGGGAAATGGTGGAAAGTACAAGGGAAGTTAAGCTAACAGTTTAGCTTCCCTTACTTTTTAAAAGGCACTTGCTAAAACAGGTGTCTTTTTTTATTTATAAATGTTAATTATTTGAATAAAACCTTCAATGCCAATAATCAGTACCAGATGTCATCTTCCTCTCTCTCATTTTTCGGAATTAATAATAATAATTTTATCTTTACGTTATCTTCGGACATTACAGGAAAAATCTTTTTTAGACTTTCAAAAAACTCATTCATCAGGTATTTTGAAGAATGCTTAACGACCTTTTAGTAAAAACCATCCCGGTATTCCCCAAAAAGCTTGTCAGAATTTTCGCTAATAAATATATTGCAGGTGATAATATAAATGAAGCTATTTCAGCGGTCAAAAAGCTGAATTCAGGCTCGTTCATGGCAACAATGGATGTGCTTGGTGAAAGCATTGAAAATAAAAGCGAAGCAGAAAAATCTAAAGTTGAGTCTATTGAAGTCCTTGATGAAATTAAAAAGAATGGACTGGATTCAAACCTTTCAGTAAAGCTTACAATGCTCGGGTTAAAGATTGATTATGATTATTGTTTAGGATTGTTTACCGATATTCTTTCACATGCAAAAAGTCTGAATACTTTTGTCAGAATAGATATGGAAGAATCTGCAGTTACTGAAATAACAATAAAGCTATTCGAAGAAGTTAGAAAAAAATTCGATAATACAGGAATAGTATTGCAGGCATATCTTCGCCGTACTGAAAAAGATATTGAAAGGCTTACTGCAATTGGAGCTAATTTCAGAATATGTAAAGGCATTTACATAGAGCCGGAAGAAATTGCATTTAAAGGATATGATGAAGTTAGAAATAACTATTTAAAGATCCTAAGGCTGGCACTTTCAAAAGGTTCTTATTGCGGTATTGCAACTCATGATGAATATCTTATCGAAGGAGCAAAAAAAATTGTTTCAGAGCTTGGTCTTACAAGAGAGCAATATGAATTCCAGATGCTTCTCGGAGTAAGAGAAGGCTTACGGGATAGAGTATTAAAAGAAGGATACCGTATGAGAATATATGTACCCTTTGGTGAGCGGTGGTACGAGTATTCTATCAGAAGATTCCAGGAAAATCCTAACGTCGCCGGACAGGTACTAAAAAGCCTCTTTACAAGAAATTAAATTATTTTGTCTTTAGCTCTGTTGGTGTTACTCTTTGACTATAAGCTATATGAAGGAACTCTTCACTTTTTTTGACCTGCAGTTTACTCCGCTCTCCATTTATCGATTAAATCTTTACAAAAATTCCCACTCTCTGCTCATTATTTTTCTTTGCGCCTTTGCGAGCTTTGCGTGAGACTGGCTTTGCTTTTCTTAAAGAGAAAACTTGAAACAAATTTTGTTATACATACTTCTCCATTACTTCCAGCCATATTTTAACTGTTTCAGGAAATACTTCCAGCATCATTCTTTTCATAGCCTGTGCATATTGCTGTATTTCCCACTGTGCAGTTGACTCATCTCTCAGCTCTATAAAATTCATAACTGCTTGAAGTGAAGCCGTCCAGTAAACTTCAGTATATTGGTTCAAAGGCAGAATAATTCTTGCCTGCTCTTTTGCTATTCCTAAGTCAAGAAGTTTCTGATATGAATCCATAACTCCGTTCATATATTCATTATAAATATTTTGTGCGCTTTTTTGATCTTCGATAGATCCGAATGATGCCTGCTTATTATTTTCAGACTGTTTTCTCCAGTTGCTCGGAGTATAAAAATCTGTTACGGGTACATATCTTCCGCTTATTTCATTCCATGCATGATCTTTTACAGACGAGCTGGAAGAAGTTTCTATCCCGACTACGTGCTTATACCATTGCCGCATCACAAATTCCGGAGCTTTTACATGGAACTGCACCATGATATGCCTGAAAGGTGACCAATGCTTGTTCTTTACTAAGAACTTTACAAGCTTTCTGTCCTTATCATCAAATTCCGTTTTCCTGTTCCCAAAAGACACCCTTGCAGAATTTACGACAGTTAGATCAGTACCCAGCTTATCTACAACTTCAATAAAGCCTTTATCTAAAACATTTTCTTTCAAATTATTATTTTAATTGTTTAGTAATTGTTTTTGAGATGATGTGTTATTCAATATAATAAAATATAAAAGAAGATTGGATATTGAAACTCACCCTTCTTACACACAAGTAAGCAGGCAGGAGGTGGTTTAGCTTTTTTAAAAATGATAAAGTTAGTTGAAACATTTTTGGGTGTTTTAATTGGGAAACTAGTATTATTTGTTCGCCAGTTTGCTTTAAGTTTACACCTTATTTTTTGGCGCATCAAATATCTGGAAGCCATATTAAATTTCAGTACACACAATCCTTATAAAAACATATTGCTATTGAACGTTTTTGTTCATATGTTCTTGAAAAACTAAATTCCTTCCAATTTTTAGAAAAAAAATGAAAATGAAAAATTTTTTACTGATTTTACTATTCATTTTATGTTCAAAATTTAGTTATGCTCAAGTTAATTGGATAAGTAAAACTACTCATGAAGTAAAAAATTATAAGCAATTTGAGAATGTAAAGTTTTTTAATAGTTTAATTGGATACACAGCTAATCTAAATAATGTAAACGAGATATATAAAACTACTGATGGAGGAACTAATTGGTTTTTAATTTCTCTTCCATTAAGTGAAACAGGAAATATTACAAATTTATATTTTAAAGATCCTAACACATTATATTTGATCTATTCTAGGAAATTATACCTTTCAACAAATAGTGGTAATACTTGGAATTTTCTATCCACCCTACCTAATAACTCTTACAGTCTATACTTCCCAAATGAAACTTTTGGTTATGCTAATACTAATGTTGCTTTAATGAAATCTACTAATGGAGGAATAAACTGGATTTTTTATTCTTATCCAACCTCAATTTACAATCCTTCCAATTATTTTATTAATGAAAATACAGGATTTGCATACTCT
>JBBRMY010000013.1:0-31372 GCA_038230595.1 Ignavibacteria bacterium | reverse complement strand
TGAAAAAATTTATGATGAATGCTACCTGCCAAATAGTGAAGCCGGCATATTCAACGACCATAACGAAAAAATTAGATCGGTAAATAATTATAGTTACATCAATTTTAACTTTGGTCCGACCCTTTTCAGCTGGATCAGAAAAAATCATCCTGATACATATCTGAAAATAATCGAAGCCGATAAAAAAAGCGTCGAAAGTCATCATGGTCACGGAAATGCCATAGCCCAGGTTTACAATCATATTATAATGCCTCTTGCAAATGATATGGATAAGATCACCCAGATAAAATGGGGGCTTGCAGATTTTAAATTTCATTTTGGCAGAGATCCGGAAGGTATGTGGCTTGCTGAAACTGCCTGTAACCAGAATACGATAGAGGCTTTGATCAATTGCGGAATTAAATATATAGTTTTGGATCAGTCACAGGCTGACTCCATCAGAGATATTGATGATGATAAGTGGTTCGATGTCTCAAATGGTGAGATCAATCCTAAGTATGGATACAAATGCTTTTCAGAGCTTGATACAAAAAAATATATCAATATTATTTTTTATGATGGAGCTCTTTCTAAGGCTGCTGCATTTGAAGATATCACTAAAACAGGTGAGGTTTTTCTTGATAGGATCATTCAAAGAGTAAATCATAATTATCCCGATGGACAATTGATCTGCCTGGCAACGGATGGGGAGACCTTTGGTCACCATAAAAAATTCTCAGACAGAACTCTTGCATATTTTCTTACAGAGCTTGCAGTAAAAAATGGATTCTATATTTGCAATCTCGGAGAATATCTTGAACTTTTTCCTCCTCCGATGGCAGTCAAAATAAAAGCCGGGGACAATAATGAAGGCACATCATGGAGCTGCAGGCACGGCGTTAAAAGATGGAAAGAAGATTGCGGTGATAGTACAGGTGGTGAGCCGGGCTGGACTCAGCAATGGAGAAAGCCATTAAGGAACAGTCTTAATGATCTTAGAGATAACTTAAAGAAAGCTTTTATTGAGCGCGGAAGTAAATTTTTTAAAAATGTATGGGATGCAAGAAATGATTATATAAATGTTATTCTCGATCCTTCAGAAAAGATAAAGAATGATTTTTTTAAAAAGCATCTGTTGAGAGAGATCAGCGATGCAGAAAAGAAGGAAGCAGTAAAATTACTAGAAATTCAAAAATATTCTCAGCTGATGTTCACAAGCTGTGCATGGTTTTTTTCTGAAATTTCCGGAATTGAAACTGTCCAGATCCTGAAATATGCAAACCTGGCAATGGAAATTCACAGACAGGTAACAGGCGAAAACCTCAAAGAAGAATTTGTAAATACTTTATCTAAAGCAAAGAGTAATCTTAAAAAATATAAGAATGGCGGAGACGTTTTCGCAAAGATGGTTTGATCGTTAATGTATACTGACCTGACAGGATATTTTCCCTGTCAGGTCGCTTTTACAAAATAAAAATTAATTTGGAATATTCAGACCTCAGAAGCTCTAAGACCGGAAAATTATGGGAAAAGATCGGAATTGAACAAAGATCCGGTGTTGCAGTGCCTCTGTTTTTTATTTATTCCCGGAAAAGCATTGGTATTGGCGAAATACCCGATCTGAAATTTATGATCGATTGGTGCCTTAAGAACAGTCTTTCGATCTTTCAGCTTTTACCTATGAACGAAATGGGTTTTGGCAATTCTCCATACAGCTCTATCAGTACCTTCGCTCTTGAACCTATCTACCTTTCAGTAAATGAAATTAAGCTTGAAGATAAAACAGGCGCACTTAAAAAGATCGACCTAAAACCATTTGGAAAACAAATTGCATCACTCAGAAGAAAATTTCCTAAAAGCCGCGAGAGAGTAAACTATAATTTAAAGCAGGGAAAGCTTGGGCTCTTCTCAGATATTTACAGCTTTCATAAAAAAAATATTCATCGTTCCGTTGGACTTCAAAAATTCATTAAAGACAATAAAGACTGGATACATCACTATGCCGGTTACAAAATACTGAAGCGGCTAAATGGTATGCAATCCTTTGAGGAATGGAAAACTGAAGATAAAAAAATAAGCAATAAGCGGCTTCATGAAATTCTTGAAAAGAGAAAAAGCGAAGCAATTTCTTATTACTGGCTTCAGTGGCAGTTATTTCTTCAAATGTCAGATTTAAAAAAATATGCCTCTTCAAAAAATGTTTTATTGATGGGAGATATTCCATTTCTTGTTTCACGTGACAGTGCTGATGTCTGGTGCAGCCAGAACAAGAATTATTTTAAGCTGGATAAATATTCAGGCGCACCGCCGGATATGTATTTTGCATTGGGTCAGAAATGGGGAATGCCTCCATACGACTGGAATAAAATTGAGGAAAACAATTTTCGTTATATAAAGCAAAGACTAAAGTATGCTGAGAATTTTTATGATATGTTCCGCATAGATCACTTTGTCGGACTTTTCAGGATCTGGACAATAGATAAAAATTCTCCTCCGGAAAAAGGAGGTCTCGAAGGAGAATTTGATCCGGTGAATGAATGGGACTGGGAATCACAGGGAAGAAAGATCATTGATGCAATGTTAAGCGCATCTAAGATGATGCCATGTGCAGAAGATCTTGGAACTGTGCCGGACTGCTCATACAGAGTACTTGAAGAATTCGGAATTGTCGGCATGAATGTGCAGAGATGGATGAAGGACTGGCAGGGAAAATTTATCAGCGGAGATCATTACAGAATAAATTCAATTGCAACAGTTTCAACTCATGATTCCAGCACATTGGCAGGATGGTGGGAATCAGAAGCAGGAACGATCGATAAAACATTTTTCAAAATGCTTTGCAATGAAAAGGGAATTGACGAAGACAGGTTTGCTCAGATCGAAAAAGAACTCTTTAATGAAAAGAGATCTGCAGGTCAGAGATATTTCTGGAGAAGGGAAGTGAACAGCATAGATTATTTAGTGCACATAATTGGACTTAGCCATGAAGAAGCCGGTTCTTTTATTCATCTGTTCACAAGCACCTTCGAAGAAAGAAAAAACTTTCTTGAATATATAGGCTTATATGACCGGATTGAAAATGATACTGATGGAAAAAACATTACAGCCGAAGTTGTAAAAGCGTCAATAGAAAAAATTAAAGTTAGCAGATCGATCTTCAGCATACAGCTGCTCAATGAATATTTATCCGAAAGCAAAAAATTCCTAAAAGAAATTAACACTGAAACTTACAGAATAAACTATCCCGGGCTTGTCAACGAAAGTAACTGGTCACTACGCATGAACCAAAGAATAGAAAACTTATTGAAGTGAGAGGAAAAATCAGGAGCTGTAAAGCAAATCATCACAACTCCGGAAATAAGAAAATTCTTCTTTTTAAAATTGCAGTCCTACATTAAGATTCAAAGAATTGATTGATCTTGTTCGTCTGAATTCATTGTCAAAACCAGGGTCAACGGGAAATCCGGGATCTCCTTCGATAGCAAAAATAATATCTTCATTTCTGAACTGCTGATATTTAAAGCCGGCATCTACAACGAGATTCAATGCGCTTGAAATTCTTTTAGTTAAACCTAAGCCTCCGCTTAACATTAAGCCTTGGGTTGACTCAGAACCTATTGAATATCCTCCGTCTGCAAATATAAATGGTCTTACGCCAAGCATATGCTTAAAATTATATTTTAGATCAGCAAAAACAGGAGTAAAAATTTTTGAATTTCCTTCTCCTGAAGCTGACAATCCATCAACTGAAAATCCAACACCAACAGAAAAATGTCTGAGATCGTAGTTCACAATTCCCTTTGCACCGAAAAGCGGATTTTCTTCGCGCCCTTCTACCTGGATCAAAGAGCCTCCCATTATTGTGAAAGAAATTTTATTTTTGCGGTGTACATTATCCCGGAAATCATCACGCTCTCTTTCATATCTTTTTTCATTTCTGTTTTCGTCTCTGTCTTCAGATTCTCCGTCATGCCAATCTCTCCTGCCTTCAAATTTATAGTCGTAATAATTTTCGTTATTGTTCCCGCTGTTTGACAATATCTTGTTAAAGCTTTTCACTTCTGATAAGTCGAATGTCAGTTTCTTGCCTTCATCTGACATCGCATATATAGTGTTATCAGTTATAGAAACCAGATAACATTTAATTGAAACTCCGTTCTTTAATTCAAGAAGGTATTGATCCGATCCTTGTGAAAACGACATCTTTGGAGCAATTAATATTGCTGTAAGAAGCAATATTGCATAAATTACTTTTTTCATGTTTTCATGATTGATTCGTAAAAATAAGTTAAGAAAATTTTATTCAATACTGAAAATAGTATACAAATATTTTAAATACATATGTAAGTATTAATACAGTTTAAAACAAGCGATTTTAGAGGTGAAAATATTTGTAAATACTGCTTAATAGTATGTTTTTAGTTTCATTGAGAGGTTATATTAATAGTCATACATTTTCTGAACAAAGTGCTAAAATTTTTATAAAACATTAATAATTAAATGAAAACCAAAATTACGATTATCGCAGGGCTTGTGATGTTTATGGTTACTATGTGTAATTTAAACCTCAGAGCACAGTATCTGTTTCAGGATACTTATGCTCCAAACACATTCGCATATATTACAGAATGCGCTGCCCCGACTGACAATTCAAACAGACTCTTTGTTGTACAGCAAAGAGGATTGATCTACATCCTGAATACAGCATCTCCGTCAACACCTAAAAAGCTTTTTATTGATCTTAGCGACAGAGTATCATCCTCGGGCAGTGAACTTGGATGCTTAGGACTGGCATTCCATCCGAATTACAGCACTAACAGATATTTTTATGTTTCATATACTCAGACTGCAAGTCCGTATAATAGTGTAATTGCAAGATATCAGGTATCACCTACAAATCCTGATTCAGCATTAAAGAGCACAGAGTTCATAATAATGACTGTCAACCAACCTTATTCAAATCATAATGGGGGACATATTGCTTTCGGACCTGATGGATATTTTTATTTTGGATTGGGTGACGGCGGTTCTGAAGGGGATCCTAATGGTTATGGTCAAAATAAATCAAGCAAGCTCTCAAAGATCTTAAGGATTGATGTAAATACTGCTACTCCACCAAACAACTATACAATCCCTGCTTCAAATCCGTGGTTTGGAAATATAAACGGATGGGTTCAGGAAATGTGGTGCTGGGGTATGAGAAATCCATGGAAATTTAATTTCGACGCAAACAACAGCGGAGATATGTGGATCGGTGATGTTGGACAAAATCAATACGAAGAAATTGATAGAGGCGGTATTAATAAAAATTTCGGATGGAGTACCACAGAAGGATTCCATTGCTATAATCCATCCAGCGGATGCGATACATCAGGAAAATCATATCCTGTGTTTGAATATACTCACTCTGTAGGAAATTCAATTACAGGTGGTTATGTATATAGAGGAAATTTAATGCCGGAATTAGTTGGCAAATATATTTATGCAGATTATGGCAGTGGAAAGATCTGGGCTTTAACCGGATCAGCGCCATATACTAATCTTCAGCTGGGCACACTTACAGGTGCATGCGGTACATTTGGTCAGGATAATCAGAAAAATGTTTATGCCTGTTCTTACTCCTCCACTTCAAGCAGAGTCTATAAAATTTATGATACACGTGTTGGAATTGGAAATGTTGGAAATGTAACTCCAACAAATTTTGAACTTATGCAGAATTTCCCTAATCCATTTAATCCTTCAACAAAAATAACTTTTGCACTACCTGAAAATTCTATAGTTACTTTGAAAGTTTATGATGTCACAGGAAAAGTAGTTAGCGAACTTGTTAGCGGAGAAACAATGTCAGCAGGAGCTTACACAAGAGAATTTGACGGAAGCAAATTAGGAAGCGGCGTTTATTATTATAAAATCGAAGCCGGAAATTTCACCGAAACAAAAAAGATGCTATTTGTAAAATAAAAACTGATCCACATTATTGTAATAAAGATTAAAGCCCTTTGCAGGTAATTGCGAAGGGCTTTTTTGTTTGATGAATTAGGATCAAAAATAAATATCAAAAACTGCATAGAAGAAAAACACACTTTCAGGCTTTTTACCCATCATTTCGCAATAATCTGCAAAATGAAAATCTTATTAAACCTTTCACTTCCTTTATCGCTCTAATTCCAAAAGATGCTTTTTATTAACCTCACCTTCAATTGAATGAAAAAAATCTTATGGTACCTGACTGCATTATCAATTCTTGGTTTAATTATTACCTCATATTCTTACAGTCAAACTAACTCTTACAGGCTGATCTCTTACAAAGACGTTAAGCATGAACTGACAGGAAACAATTATCCTAATGTTCTGAAAACTTATGATATGGCTATAGATCAGGGAAGAAACAGGGCTTATGTTACTTCTATATTAACTCCATACGCCGCAATAATAGATCTCAATACAAAAACAGAAGTTGGTTCAGTTTCATATCCATTCGGCGGTGCCTTCCTACTTACTTCAGTCAGCGTAAATCCTGCGAACGGATATCTTTTGATGTCATGGATAGAGGACACGATACCGAAACAATATCTTGTCAATCCTGATAACAGCCAGAACTTAGGAACATATTATTATTCATCAACACGAGCCAGCACAGCATTTGACAGCCTGAGAAACAGAGTTTTGATCGGAGACGGAACAAAGATAAAAATTCTCAGTGGCAGTAATCTTTCTGCCATAGACTCTGTAAGTGCAGGATTCACTATCGGCTCTATTGCAACAGACAGCGCATACAGGTTCATGTATGTTACTTCCAAATCTCCTCTTGCGGGCAATACTGTGGTAAAGGTATTTTCATTAAATTCTCCTTATGCTCTTTCAAGAACAATTAACATTCCTTATGCCAGTCCGCTTGGTGTTTCCGATATTGACAGCGCAAGAGGTAAATTAATTTTAAGAGGTATCAACGATATAGTCATTGCAAATATAAATACGGGTGCTGTAATAAATTCAAAATTTCTTAGTTCTGCTCCTACGGGAACGGCTTATCAAAGAAATACTCAGATCTATTATTTGATAAATCCGAACGAATATTCTCACGAAGGTCAGGGTGGAGCATGGGGCAAACTATATATTTACAATACTGTGAGCGGAACGCTTGATTCCATGAAGAAGGGTGATAAATCTTATCCGCTTCAGATACAGAAAAGCACTAACAAGCTTGTCTGGTGCGATATGCATTCCGGTTATTTGGAAATGTACAATACTTCAAGCGGGGCGATTGATTCAGTTCATTATGCAGTCTCTCTGGATTACTTAGATCATTCGCCCGATGGGGATAATGTTTTTATGGTTTCGAGATTGGGCGGCAGCGATGTTATAAAATATAATATAAGCTCGCAGACATTTACAAAATTTAAGGCTGGCAACTGGCCAAGCGTTGTCAAAGTTGATTCATCAACAAATAAAATGTATGTATATAATCATTTCCAAAGCAGCATTTCTGTTTTTAATGCCGGTACAAATGCTTTGCTGACAACTATTGAGCTGCCTATAAATGAAGGAAGAACTGATGCAATTCCAACAATGGAAATTGACCGGGTAAATAAAAAAATCTATGTAGCAGTTCCTGAGTTTCAGAAAATGTGCGTAGTGAATATGCTGACTAACAATGTGGACAATACAATTGATCTAACCGGATATAATTACACGGATGGCGGCGGAGTGGGGTATATTCAGATGATGCCTGCTCCGGATTTTAACAAGCTTTTCGTTTTATATAAGAATCAAAGGAAAATGAAAATTTATAATACAGCTACATATACTAATCCGGATTCAATGACATTTGGTACTCTGTGGAGCGACACAACTTCCCTGATGAGCGAAAGCGTAATGACATACGACTCGGTTTCGAACAGGCTATTCATGGGCAATATAGTTATTAATTCTCAAACAAATGCGATTGCAGGAACAGTTCCGAAAAGTTCAAAAATACTAGGATACAAGAAGGACAGATCAAAAATGTATGGTATCACCATTGTGAATGATACAATTAAAATATATGAGCATCTCCCGGCATCCCCTTATACAGTAACGGCGACAAAGGTATTATTTAAAAGGCATGCATACATTCCAAACTTTGATTACGATGCGAACAAAAATGATTTTTATATAGCAGAATTCAACTATGGATTGTTCCGTCATTACGATCTTGATTCATCTGTGGTATCAAGCGTTGGAAATACGGTTTTAATTCCCCATGAATTTACTTTAAAGCAAAATTATCCTAATCCTTTTAATCCGACTACGAAAATAGGATTCTCCTTGCCGGTAAGCATGGTAGTAAGTATAGATATTTACGACAATTCGGGAAGGCTGATTGAGAAATTGATAAATAACCAAACATTGCCGGCAGGAGAATATATAAAGGAATTTGATGGGGGCGGGCTTGCCAGCGGGATTTATTATTACAGGATACAGGCGAATGAGTTTGCAGAGGTGAAGAAGATGGTGCTGCTGAAATAAGAATAAATTTATAATGCTAATAAATTATGACAACCCTATGTAATTCAATGCATAGGGTTTGGTCATTCTATTTAAAATGCTCATTCACCCCAGGCCTACATAATGTTTTTGTTCCACAAATTTAATGCAAAGGTGCGGAAGGAGTCGGGTGCACTTTTGAATGCTTTGTCAAAAGTATAATCACCGCCGACAAAGTCGTTTTCAGAATATTTTACTTTGTTGTGTCCTCTCATTGCAAATTTTTGCTGTCCTTCATACATTATAATCTTCATATCACATGGGCTTACGTCTCCATGGCAAACGGTTTTATACATCACCCAGATCTCTGCAACTCCGTCATTATTCAGGTCGGTAACAGATAAAGTGTTTTTTAAAAATTTAGCTTCTATATCTACCGGGCAATCTTTTATAAGATCATAAACTCTCCAGGTTTGCTTTGCATTGTTCCCATCCAATATGTAATGATAAGCAAATAATTCTGCATCAGAACCTTCGGTTTCGTGCTTCCACTTTTTGCTTTTGTAAATACCGGTCTCAGAAGTAATGACAATGTTTTCACCCATTGCATCTGAAAAAGTGAAAACTTCTTTAATATTTCCTTCATAATTTATTCCTGCAGGCAAATCTGACGGGCTGATTGGTTTTGCATTTATTTGCTCTTGTGCTAAGACAGGTTTACTGATCGATGCTGCAAAAATTACAAACAGTAAGACAATAAAAGACAGCTTGAATGGCATATTCATATATGAAATTATTTAATCAACTGAGTAAAATTAAAACGTAATCGGCCGGGAAACAAGACGTTATTTGTATCATGGCATTTTAATACTATTATTTTCCTGAACTGAGCAATTCCAGTTTTTGCCTGGTTTCAGGGAAGTCATTCAACGCAAGTGCTTTTGTAAAATATTCTATAGCTTTAAAGCTGTCTGCTAGAATGAAAAAATTAAGAAAATAAGTAAAGCTATACCGGATAAATTAAGCTTCAAACGGAAGAGGTCTTTCATATGAGTTATGTGTAACGTTAATTTTTAATTTATATTTTATTTTGATCTCAGGATATCAATAAGTATCGGCGTTAAGCCGCTGAAGAATAATTCAACCCCTATCACCATTATAATTAATCCCATTATTCTCATCATGACGTTAATTCCGGTCTCTCCTAATATTTTGATCAGTTTTGAAGAGCTGTAAAGAATAAGATAAGTTAGCAGCATTGTGAAAATAATAACGGAAAGTAAAATTAATTTCTTTTCATAACTTGCTGCATCTTGCATGGAAACAATTACATTTGTAATTGCTCCGGGTCCGCATATCATAGGGATCGCCAATGGCGTTACAGAGATATCACTTTCATAATGCTTTACTTCGCTGGCTTTTATATGTATCTGACTTATCCTGGCATGAAGCATATCCATTCCCATTAGAAAAAAGATCACTCCTCCTACTATCCGGAATCCATTTACTGAAATTCCGAAAAATTTAAATAAAAGCTGACCTGTGAAAGCAAAAGCTATGATTGTTATAAAAGCAACTATAGATGCTTTTCTTGCTGTCCTTTTTCTGTCTTCTTCGGACAAGGTTGATGTCATTGACATAAACAAGGGCATTGTTCCAAGGGGATTAATAAGTGTGAACAGTGATGTGAAGCAGAGCAGCGCAAAGGAAAGAGATTCCGGCATAATTTTATTTAATAAACATTGTAATATAGCATGAACATTTTAATAACAAAAAGCCTTTTACAATGATGCAAAAGGCTTTGAATTTTAAATGATGATTATAAAAGATGATTATTTTGAATAAACGATTTCCATAGTTTTAGTTTCTTTGCCATTTTCAATAGTATACATTACCATAGTAACCATCTCAGGAGAATTCCAGGTTATTGTTTGCTTCTCGTTGGTTTTCATACCTTTCATTGGATCCATCATTGAGCCGTAATAAGTAACAACTTTTGTTACAGGATCCATTGTACCTTCCATATACATTATACCGGTTCCCATATTATCTATCCAGGTTGATTGATAAGTTTTTGATGCATTGTCGTATGCATTTGTTCCAATACCTTCAAAAGGCATTCCCATCATTTCAGCTTTTGCAGTCATCTTCATATAACGTCCTCCAAGCAGCATTTCACATTTAGCTGTTCCTTCAGAAACTGTCGGTGGTCCGTTTGGATCCATCCAGAAAGTATTTTTTACTTTCCAGTCACCGGTCATCATTGCTAATCCTTTTTGTCCGTCACCCGGAGTCATATAATCCATCCACTTTTTCATTGGATCGTCCTGAGCTTTCAGGTTTAAAAATGATATGGAAATTAGTAAAGCAAAAAGAATATTAATTTTTTTCATTTTGGTGAGTTATAATTTTTAAGAGATATTATTAAAATTAAGAAAAATAAATTTAAGTTAAAACTTTGAAACATTAATTTTGTGTAAAATAATATCTCCTTGATATAATTATTTCATATTTATCAGTTCTTTAGCTGATGATATAGTTGAATCCGTTACGCTTTCCCCTGATATCATTTTTGCTATCTCTATAACTTTTTCTTCCTTTGTGAGTGTTCTTATCTCTGCAATTGTTTCTTCTTCCTTGCTTCTTTTTTTGCTTTCTTTGCCGTTTGTTTTGTTAACGTCTTTTTTGCTCACATATAAATGATTATCACTCATTGCTGCAATCTGAGGCAGGTGAGTTATGGAAATTATCTGATGTGTCTTTGCTATTTTTTGCAGAACTTTACCTGTTTTTCCGGCGATCATTCCGCTTATACCTGTATCAATTTCATCGAATACAAGTATTGGAATGTTATCTCTGTTGCTCAGAGCAGATTTTATTGCAAGCATAACTCTTGATATTTCTCCGCCGGAAGCCGCTTTTCTTAACGGAGCCAGATCACCACCTTTATTAACTCTTATAAAAAATTCTATATCGTCAATTCCGTTTTCGGAAAGCGAGTCCTCATTTTTGCTGTTTGATATCAAACCAAAATTCACTTTAAACTCTGCAGACTTAAGTGCGACTTCCTTTAAAGTTAAATTAATTTCTTTTTCCAGGTCTTTCGCAGCTTTCTTTCTGGCATTTGAAATATCTTCCGCTGCTTTAATTGCCGATACTCTTGAAGAGCTTACTTTTTTTCGAAGCTGTTCTATTTCATGATCAAAATTTTCTATCAGGTCAAGGTCTGAAGCCAGTTCTTTTGCTTTCTGAATTAAAAGTTCAAGACTCAGACCATATTTTTTTTTCAGTGAATTTAAAAAGCTTAGTCTGGTTCTTATGAATTCAAGCCTTTCAGGCTCATAATTAAGTCCTGAGGAATAGTGAATAAGATTTGTGGAAACATCTTTTAAAATAGTCCTACTGCTTTCCAGCTCTTCAACTGTTTTCTGAATTTCTGAATCATATTTAATAACTTTTTTCAGCTCTTTTATAACTGATGCAAGCTGAGCCTGTATATTTGAATCTGATTCATATAAAATGCTGATTGAGTTATTAAAAGAAGCTGCAATTTCCTCAGAATTTTCGAGTCTATTCAGTTCATTTTCAAGTTCAACATCTTCATTAGATAACGGATTCAGATTATTTATTTCTTTAAGCTGATAATCAATAAAATTTTGTCTTTCGAGTAAAGATTGTTTTTTATCAGTTAAGGAAGTTAATTCTTTTATATTATTTTTTAATTCTGAATATTTGGTTTTAAAACTGCTCATTAATGCAGGCTTATTCATGTATCGGTCGAGAATATCAATGTGCACATCTTTTTTCAATAATGACTGATGCTCATTCTGAGAATGAATATCAATTATAAGATCTCCGATATCTTTCAGATCTGAAATATTAACGGGTGTATCATTAATAAAAGAGCGGCTTATACCTTTTTTAAGAAGCTCCCGGCGGATTATTAAAAAATCAGTATGGTTTGCAGGATCAATGCTTTCAAGAAGCTCTACTATCTCTTTACTTTTTTCACTTTTTATATCAAGCTTAAACTCGCCTTCAATGACCATGCGGTCATTATCTTTTTTTATTAAGGAGTAATCAGCCCTCTCGCCGAGAAGAAGTCCGAGAGCATCGAGTATGATCGATTTACCGGCACCTGTCTCTCCGGTTACAATGTTTAATCCGGGCTGAAAAAATATTTCAGCTTCTTTTATAATTAAATAATTTTTTATGTAAAGCTTTTCTATCAATTATTTTTAATAAATTTATTCACATTAATTACCTATATATAATATATAGTATATAAAAAGATCAGTAGCATTTATAGTAGTGTTAATAGTGTCAGTAACTAAGGTAAAGCACTGATATGATCCTAACGAGGTTGAATATAAAAGTTTTCAGAGAGAAATTAAGTCTAATAGTTTGTTAATAGAAATTAGTATTGATCAAATAAAAGAGAAGCTGTCAGACTGCTATTCTTATTCTTTGTTAATAGATGTTTATTGTTAAGAGCATTAAGTGTGTTACTGACAAGTTATTAGAGAATGTGCAAAAGATAAAAATAAAAATATTTTTGCAGACGTTAAATGAATTTACTTTATCAACATCATTTTTTTTGTTTCTGAATATTCACCGGTATTCAGTATATAAAAATATGTTCCGCTTGCTAAATAAGACCCGTTCATACTGTACTCATAGTTTCCGGCTGATAATTTCTCATTAACTAATTTTAGTACCTCTCTTCCTAACTCATCAACTATTATAAGTTTAGTAAAGGATCCTGTGCCTAATGAAAATTTTATTTTAGTAGTTGGATTGAAGGGATTTGGATAGTTCTGATAAAGCGTGTAACCTGAGATAATATTATTATTGCTATTATTAACGACGGTTAAAGGAGTAAATATGTTTCCGTAAGTTCTTGCAAATTCATATACAGAATGGCAGCCTGTATTTGCATCCCAGTTAACCGACCATGTCATCATTCCTCTTAAGTTCGGATATAAAGCTGTTAAGGTATATATTCCAGGCTTTGGACCTGCTCCTCTTAAATATTTTATCGCAGCTTTCACACTATCGGGTATAATATAACCGCCGCCTGCTGCGCCGGTACATGCCGGAAGACCAACTGATATCTGGTCTTGTCTGAATCCTGTAAAAAATCCTCCGGCAGTATTAAATCCTTTTATAAGTGCATCTGTCTGTGAGATAATAAAATCAGTTGTTCCCTGATTATAAATTCTGCCATCGAGTCCGTACATACTGCCGCTATTATAAAATTGTACTTGTAATATATCAATAGAATCTCTTAATGAATGCAGGATAGGCAAGTAAGCTCCCCAAATTCCTCCAAAAGCAGACATTCCCCCTTCAACATAAGCGGTTTCTGGAGCCATAGTCAGATACATCTTTTTGTTATACTGAATCCGGTATTTTGTCATCAAAGATTTAATACCCGAAATAAGATTTATTATCTTTGCATCCACGGGAGTTGTTATAGACCCTCCGCTTATTGTTACAGAGATCCCTTCAAGATCAATATCTATTCCATCAAAATGATAAGTCGTAATAATCGAAAATAAAGAGTTGATGAAAAGGTTTCTTTGAGTTGTATCATTTAAAATGACCGGATCGTTAGCTCCTCCGATGGAAATTACAACCTTCTTTCCTTTATTCCTTAAAGAATCCACTTTTGTTATAAATGCAGCAGAAGAAACTCCATCGGGAGTAAAAGTCATATTATATGTTGTGCCGCCAACAGGAGTGGCAAAAGAAACTTCAATTACGCTGTATGCAGAATCAATATTTCCGAGCGGAATATAAGGATTTGATCCGTCATTCCAGTTCTGCCAGTAACCTGTTAATGAATGTGACTGAGAAAAACACGAAGAAGCAAATAATAAAAAGAAAATTATTTTTTTCATGATATTTAAAGCCGTTAATGATGGTTTCTTTAAGTTAAGGATTTGAAAGGATATAAAAATGTATGATAGTGCTCCTTTAAAAATAAAATTACTAAATAAAAAAAGGCGACCCATGGCCGCCTTTCTCATAAAAACTAAACTTTTTTAAATTCTATTACTGATTTTTCAGCAATGATCTTATTTCTTTTAGCTCGCCTGCAAATTTCGGGTTATTTTTTATTTCTTCGTTTATAACATTATTAGCATATAAAACGGTAGCATGATCTCTGCCTCCGAAATTTAATCCAATATGCTGAAGTGTCGAATTCGTTAACTCCTTCGAAAGGAACATCGCAACCTGTCTGGTGAATGCAATTTCCTTAGTTCTTTTTTTCGTTACAAGAACGCCTTCTGAAATATTATAATATGCTGCAACTGTTGTGATGATATTGCTGATAGTTATATTTGCCGTTCTCTTTACGTTACCTACAACTCTGTTTATTACTTTCTCGGCAACGTCAACTGTAAGATTTTTATTGTCTGTCAGAACAGATTCGGCTATTAATCCTGTTATACACCCCTCAAGTGTTCTTATGCTGTCGCTTACACCAGTTGCAATGAAATGAATTACCTCCATTGGAACCTTTATATTATGTTCTTCAAGCTTTCTCTGAATGATAGCAACTCTCATTTCCCAGTTCGGCGGCTGAATATCAACCGTCATTCCCCATTGAAATCTTGAGATAAGTCTTTCTTCAATACCTTTTATCTGATTTATCGGCTTATCTGAAGAAAAAATAATATGCTTCTTTTCATTAAATAGAGTATTAAAGATCTGATACATAAAATCCTGAGTCTTTTCTTTTCCGCTAAGGTTCTGAATATCGTCAAGTATCAGGACATCCAATGATTTATAAAAAGCATCGAGCTTTTTTGTTCCGCCTTTTCCGGAGGAAAAATCTATCTTATCGTTTGCAATGTTTGTAGTGAACTGAGTAGTGAAATCGGGAGCAGTTGTATAATAAACTTTTTTACTTGGGTCTTTTTTAATTATTTCGTTGCCGAGTGCCTGGATCAGATGTGTCTTTCCAAGACCAACACCGCCATAAATAAAAAATGGATTATATGTTTTTCCGGGATTGTTCGAGATCGCATAAGCTGCGGCTGTTGCAAGCTCGTTTGATTCTCCTTTAATAAAATTGGAAAATGTGTGCTTCGAATTTAGATTAGTCTTGAAGTCCTCTTCAAGAATATTGTAACCGATATCTTTAAAGCGTACATCACCTTTGTTTTGTGATATATCAAAAATATTCTGACCATCAGGAACGGCAGAAGTTATTTTTTCGCTTCTGTCAAAACCACTTATATGATCGCTTGTCTCGTTCTTAACTTCATATAAAAGTCTTCCATTCTCACCTAAAAGGCTTGTAACTATGTTCGAAATGAATTTATTGAACTTTGTTTGGATGAGCCCGAAATACACTTCGCTTGGAACGGTGATGGTAAGAGTTTTTTCACTAACGCTTTTGGGCTTTACAACTGAGAACCATGTGGTGATCTCGCTTTCAGTGATGGAATCCTTTAAAAGATCAAGAAATTTATTCCACACTATTACATGGTCGCTGCTAAGGAGTGTTTTATTTGAAGCTATGCTTCCGGTATCGCTTGTTTCAGAACTTATATTTCCGGATAAAACAGAGGTAGAGTTGTCCTGCATTAAAAAAGCAAATTAAAAATTATTAACAAATGGAACGGCTTTAATATTTTACTTTAAGCGTAAGTGCAGCTTAAGGCGTTTTAGATGGAAGTTTTTAATATGTTTCTAACAATAGGGATCCGGCGTAAGTGTTATATAGATAAGTAAGATAAAAATCGGTTCAAAAGTTACTGACATTGATTGTTAACAATGATATTGCGGTAACATTAAATACTCAATAATATGCCGCTGTGAAAAAGTTATTAACAATATTTAAACAAAAAATGCTGTGTAAAAAAGCACTGAATAATATTACTTAATACGTGAATAAGTGTCAAGAAAAAATAATTACAGAACTGTAAACGCTATTAAAAATTATAAGTTAAAGAATATTTTTTTCTGTCTCTTTTTTATTTTGATGCTGCAGTTCAAAAAATAAAATCAGTTAAGAAAATAAAAATTAATAAATATATTTTATAAAATAGAATAAGTAATTTATAAAATGCTGATTGCTAAAGAATTTCCTGAATATTTAGAAACATTTGCAGAAATAAATCTTACCGATCTTTTAAAAAACTACGATCTTATAAAAAAGCACGCATCGAAACGCTACCGGAATAAAAATTCCTCAAACAGATCTCAAAAGATAAGTATCTGCTCAATTGTAAAAGCAAATGCATACGGTCATGGAATGCTCGAATGCTCTGAGGCGCTTACGCGTCACGGAACTGATTATCTCGGAACAGCAGATCTGAATGAATCTTTGCAAATAAGGTACGGACTTCTGAAGAAAAAATTACGGCCTAAAATACTTTGCATGGGGGCGCTTCCGCCGGCAGGTAATTTTAAGAGCAAGGCTTTTCTGGAGAATGTTGTAAGCAATGATATCGAAGTAACTTTAATTGATCTTGAGCGTGCTGTTATTCTAAATAAAATCGCTAAGAATTTAAATACTAAAGTTAAGGTACAGATCCAGGTTGATACCGGAATGAACAGGATCGGAGTACGGACGAACGATGCATATGAACTGATACAAAAAATATCGAATCTGAAAAACCTTGAACTAAACGGAATTTATTCTCACTTTGCAATGAGCGAAGAATCAGGCAGCTCATTTTCTAAAAAGCAAAAAGAAGACCTTAAAGCTCTGATAAGAGAAGTTGAGTCAGGAATTCAAAAAATAAATATAAGACATATAGAAAACTCCGGCGGCTTTTTGAATAGTGGTGATGATTTTTTTAATATGATAAGGCCCGGAATAACTTTGTATGGTTATTATCCGGACAGAAGAAAAGTTAAAAAAGAAATTGGTCTCACACCTGTCATGACATTAAAATCTAAAATTGATTTTGTTAAAAAAGTTAAAAAAAATGAAAGCGTTTCTTATGGAAGGAAATATTTCTTTAAGACCGACCGTTATGTTGGATCAATACCTTTAGGCTATGGGGACGGTTACCCGAGAGGACTTACCAACAATTCTAAAATTATGATAAATAAGAAGTTATATGATGTAAGAGGAACTGTTTGCATGGACTGGATAATGGCAGATCTTGGTCCAAAAACCAATATAAAAGCAGGCGCAGATGTGATTATTTTCGGAAAAGGATTTCCGGTTTATTCAAAAAGCGAAGCATTGAATACTATTCCATATGAGATCACATCAATGATCACTTCAAGAGTTAAAAGAGTGTACATAAAATAGATGAACAAAAAAGATTATTTTAGTCAGGTATTTAATGTAACAAAGAGAAAGCTTTATAAGCAAAGCATCAAGGCTGAAGACATTGAAAAATTTTCAGGAGTTTTTAATGTAATGCTTGGCAGTGATGATCTTTTCAGCCAGCTCTATCTTTTAATGCAGGTGAAAAAACTTGAAAGCTTTGGCAAATATCTTTTATATGTTTCAAAAAAGATCGACGATAAAGTAATTAATACAGGTAACGTATATGGAAATCTGGATGCTGACAGCGATCAATTAGAAAAAGAGATCCTTGCTTATCTTGGTGTTGAAATGCAGGAGGAAGATGTTGAAGTTGCTGAGATCATCGAAAAAAAGCCAAGACCTATCAGGGAAAAATTATATATAGTTGATAATAAGCAGGACGATGACTCAGACGAAGATAAGACTGACGAAACGATCAAGGAATTTTACAGGGATATGGAAGCAAAAGAAGACGAGGAAGAAGGAGATATTGAGATCGAATTAATAAAAGAAGATGATGATGACGATGAGCCGCAGCCAATTAATCTTGAACTTTTAGATATTGAAAGAAATCCGAATCCGGGTGAGATAGATATGGTTTTTGAGCTACCATCTTCAGTAGCTCAGGGTATCATTGAGCATTCATTTATTGAGCATCATGAAGAAGTCTCTGCAGAGGATCTGGTAGAAGAATATATCAACGAGCATAATTCTATAACATCTCCAAACGACAAGAGCACTGACAAGCACTCAGAAGAAATTACTACATCTGAGGACGAAACAGATATTCATGAAAATACGGGTACAGCAACTAATAAAGATGAATTTCCAAAAGAGGAAACCCCGGATGAATCTGCATTCGAGATTCCAAAAGAAACCATAACCGCTTCTGACTTAGGCAGCGAAAAAGATAATTTAGAAGTAAATAAAAATTCCGATGAAAGCGCTGAAGCAAACTCATCAGAAGATATTACAGAATCAGACCCCAATGTTCTAACAGAGCTTCCAAAAAGTATTGATGAGATATTCGAAGAAAAAACACCTGATAATGATAATATAGAACTAAAAGGATCTGATAACGAAACTGAATCAGCATCGATCTCAGAAAATTCACAGGAAAATTCAGAAGATGATCTAAATGTAAATTCTCAGGAAAGTATTAAAGAGGAAATCGCTGCAGAAGGACCAGGTGGTATAACTAATGAAGAACCAATGGAGCCTCAGCAATCTCTTGATTTCGATATTCCTATTGAAAGAGAACTTGCAAGAGCTGAAAACACTTCAGAAGAGGCTTTTATTGAAAGAGAGCAGGAGCCGGAAGAGGCAAATAATGAGTTCATGGAATATGAGCGGGCAGTAATGAGGATCAATGCAGAGCTAAAGAATGATTTCGAAATTATGATGCAGTATGCAAAAAAGCTGAATAAGGATTATGCGCAGCGCGATAACAAAATTAAGGATATAATAGGAAAATCTTATCTACTTGAGCAGCAATCCAAAGAACTTTCCTTCGAAGTTATAACGAACATATATCAGACCTTCCGATACTCATTTGAAAAAATATCTGATGGCAAGTATGATATTTCCGAAGACACCCTTCAGCTGTTTGAAAAAGGTCTTGAGCTGGTTATAAGTCTTTTAAAAGAGGATAATATTTCCGGATATGATAAACAGATGAAGGACCTTGATAAAATAAGAAAAGCTCTTATAATTGAGAATAAGAAAAAAGTTGAATGCGAACAGAAGAAAAAGGAAGAGGAGATAATTGAGAGCAGCATTCATAATAAATATCCTGATCACTTTCAGAGAGAGATAATTTTTAAGATACGCAAAAAGATCCTTGATACAGAAAAGATCTTCAATTCTATAAATGAAGTAAACTCTGAATTTATTTTATATGACAGGCTTAGATTGCTTGGAGAGAACCTTAATAACTTTAAGGAACTTGTTCAGAATGCAAAAGCAATAAATCTTGAAAGGCTGGCAAAGCTTTCAGAGGGAGGATACATTCTGATAAAATATATTCAGAATTACAGGATAGATCCTTCGAGCGAAGAAATGAAAGATATTTTTCAGTATATTACCTATAATTTAAAGCTGCTTGTTCTTGATAAACCTGCTGAAGATATAGATGTATTTATTTCATATTTAAATGATCCGGTAAAAATATTTACTGAACAGGATAAGATCTCAAAAGAGAACCTGAAAAAAGAAAATAAGGAAAAACAATAATAAATGAGTAATTACGCCGTAATAATGGCAGGAGGTTCCGGAACAAGATTCTGGCCTAAAGGTACAGTAAAACTACCGAAGCAGTTTTTAAAGATCTCTCACGATACTGATACAATGCTTCAGGCAACATTTAGAAGAATTCAGGATGTATTTAAAAGCGAAAGAATATTTGTTGTAACGAACGCACTTCACAGGAACGAGGTAAGAAAGCAGCTCCCGCAATTACCTGAAAATAATATTATAACAGAACCCGTCGGAAGAAATACTGCTCCGTGTATAGGGCTCGCCGGACTTTTTATAAAGCAGTTCGATGAAAAAGCAAATATACTTGTACTCGCCTCAGATCATCTTATTAAAGATGAGCAGGAATTTCACAGAGTAATAAAGAACGGATTGAACTTTGTAAAAGAGAATGGCGGAATAGTTACACTCGGTATTAATCCAACCGGACCTGAAACAGGTTATGGATATATTCAGTTTGACCAGGATAAATTTCAGGAAGTTGATGAAGATAAAAAGATCACCGAGAGGATCTATAAAGTAAAAACATTTGCAGAAAAGCCCGATCTTGAAATGGCAAAGAAATTTATAGAAAGCGGAGATTTTTTGTGGAACAGCGGAATGTTCATATTCCGACTTGATACTATGATGGAAGAAATGAAAATGAATATGCCCGACCTGTATGAATCGCTTGAGATGCTTGAAGAAAAAATGATGTCAAAGCACTTTGATAAAGTTTTGAATGAAGTTTATCACAAAATAAAAAGCGTATCGATCGATTACGGGGTGATGGAAAAATCAACGAACGTGCACACTATAAAAAGTGATTTTGGATGGAATGATGTCGGTGCATGGGATGAAGTATTTAATATTTCCGAAAAGAATGGCGGCGGTAATGTAACTAAGGGACCGACAAAATCTATTGACTCAAAAAACAACATGGTCATCTCTGAAGGAAAGTTCACAGCTTTGATAGGTGTTGAAGATCTTTTAGTTGTTGATACAGAGCACGGACTTCTTATCTGCAAACGCGGCGAATCTCAGAAGGTAAAAGAAATTGTTGATCACCTGAAGAAAAATAATCTGGATCAGTATTTGTAAGAATAAATTCTACTTGTCAATGTTGGTGTTTCTTGTCCATTAACATCCGCCTGAAGAGATTGTAAAACTCGTAGTGACCTGATGCATTATTTTTTCCGAAGCATAACGCTAATATTTGCAATTCGTTAGCATTCTATAAATTATCGTCATATGAAATTAGAACATTTAGGGATTGCCGTCCGTTCATTAAAAGATTCGGTTCCTGTATTTGAAAAGATCTTTGGTGTAAAAGCTTCCGAAACAGAATATGTAGAAGAGCAAAAAGTAAATGTCCGAAAGCTGCACCTTGAAAATTGTGATATAGAGCTGCTTGAAGGAACTGCCTCAGATTCTCCAATAACAAAGTTCATAGAAAAAAAAGGTGAAGGCATTCATCACTGTTCATTTGAAGTACATGACATTATTAAGTCGCTACTTGAAATGAAGAATGGTGGGGTGAAGCTTGTAGATGAAGAACCAAGGACAGGAGCTGATGATATGCTGATAGCGTTTTTACACCCGAAATCCACCGCCGGTGTACTTATGGAACTAAGCCAGAAGAAAAAAATTTAAGATTTCAAACTGTCCGTGAATCATAGGTAAAATCAACTTTTCTTTCCTAATTACCCCTATACTTTTCTTTATTTTATTCCTACATTTATAAAACTCACCTCTATGAAGAAAATCTCATATCTAATTTTTATTATATTATTGTATTCATCTTCAGCTTTTTCTCAATGGATAATGAGAAGTCCATATCCTGCAGATAAAGATATAAATGATATCTGCGTGGTTAGTCCTTCTAAAATAATTATGTGTACGAATTATGTTGATGTTGGTGATATGGTCATTTCAAATGACGGCGGATTAACTTGGTCATCTCAGAATTTTTTACCGGAAACAGGATTTAAAAAAATGTCTTTCGTCAATTCACAGACAGGTTATGCAATAACTGCTTATAAGACAGAAAAGACTATGAAGACAACAAATGGAGGAGTTAACTGGTTTTTTCTGCCAAACGCAATTGATTCGATAAATAATGGAATGGATTTCATAGATGCTTTAACCGGCTGGACGGTAGGTGATAAGGGCTTTATTTCAAAAACAACTAATGGAGGTGCAAGCTGGTTTTCACAAACAAATGCCTCTGTTACAACAAAAAAGATCAGGAGTGTCGATGCGATCAATTCTTCCACGCTTTTCGCAGTCGGTGAACAAAACTTAATTTTAAAGAGTACAGATGGCGGAACTACCTTTTCAGTTCTACCCACTGTGTTCAGACTATTGTCACCTTTCAGGTATATCCAGTTTATAAATTCGACTACAGGAATTATTGTTGGAGATCAACAAAGAATTGCAAGAACAACTAACGGAGGAGTAACATGGGATTCTGTTTATGGAAGTGGTACTGACTTTAATAATTATTTTGATTTCAATCCATCAAAGTCAGTTGGGATCTGCGTTGCAACAAATCACCAGGTTTCAAGAACTACTAATTTAGGTCAGACATGGGCTCATATTCCAATTGATATGCCATATTCTAATGATATGTATAGTATAAAATTTGTTAATGACAGTATTGCATATATAGGAATGGCAAATGGAAAGATATTAAAAACAACAGATGCAGGCTTGACATGGTTTGAAAGCAGCAGAAGAATATATAACGGTACATTAAAAGGAGTATTTTTTGTGAACAATTATACTGGATTTATCTGCGGAACATCAGGCTTTGTGGGAAAAACTACAGACGGTGGATTAACAAGCTTTTCACAAAACTCCGGAGTAACACAGGATCTGAACAAAGTTAAAGCGGTGAACGAAAATATTGCTTATGCCTGCGGCAGCGGCGGAACTATGATCAAAACTACAGATGGGGGTAATAACTGGATCACACAAATCACATCTACAACAAGGCAACTTTTTGACTTAGATTTTGTAAATGAAAATACGGGATATGCAGTAGGATCTAATGGTGCAGGATCTAATGAAGTCACTATTAGAACAACCAATGGCGGATCAAACTGGGTAAGCCGAACTCAAATTGAAGCTGTATCTGATCCAAAAGAAATTGATTTTATTGATTCCTTAACCGGATGGGCAGCAGTAACTCAGAAGATCTTTAAAACAACAGACGGAGCAGTAACCTGGGTTCAGCAATACGCAGTAACTACCGGTGGTTTCTATGCATTAAAGTTCATAAATGAACTTACCGGTTTTGCAGGAGGTGGAGATGCGGCAGGAGGGAAATTTTATAAAACAACAAATGCAGGTATGAATTGGGTGATAATAAACAATACGGTTTCAGGTAATGCAATGGACTTTGGTAACGAAAGTAACGGGGTTATAGTTGGATCTCAGGGCTACATAGTACAAACAACAGACGGCGGATATACATGGGTTAGAATAAAAAGGCAAACTTTAATTACAATGAATGCAGTACATTATAATTCAGATGGAAACAATGCATGGATAGTAGGAGATCAAGGACTTTTAATGCAGCACAATAATACCGTTACAATAATATCTCATGGAAATGATATTATTCCTGAGAAATATTATCTGTATCAGAATTATCCGAATCCATTTAACCCGGTTACAAGTTTAAAATTTGAGATTGCTTCGAATTCCTTTGTTCAATTGAAAATTTATGATGCCCTTGGCAGAGAGGTAGCCGAATTAGTTAACGAGGAAATGCAGGCAGGAGTATATGAAAGAACATTTGATGCATCTAAACTTTCTTCGGGAATTTATTATTATCAGCTATCGTCAAATGACTTCTTAGAAACCAAGAAGATGCTTCTCATAAAATAAATTGAAAAATCATTAAAACAAATTTCAACTTCGAGATCTTATGAAGAAAATTATCTATTCAATTTTTTTACTTTTTTTAGCCTCTTCCTCTTTATATTCTCAGTGGATAATGAGAAGTCCATATCCAGGAACAAATCCTATAACTAATATTTATGCTGTTTCATCTTCAAACCTAATTGCTAGTGTTAATGATATCGATTTAGGGGAAATGATGATTTCAAGTGATGGAGGTATAACATGGTCTATTCAAAATTTCGGACCATCAAATGGATTTATTAAAATGGATTTTGTTAATTCGCAAACCGGATATGTTATATGCTATTATTACCCTGATAAACCAATGAAAACAACTAACGGTGGAATTAATTGGTTTGCTTTGACGGGGGCAATAGATTCTATGAAAAATGGATTGGATTTTGTTGATACAAATACCGGTTGGATAGTTGGACCTGATGGTTTTATTTCTAAATCAACTAACGGTGGAATAATTTGGTTTTCACAATCTAACCCAAGTATAACTACAAAGAAACTATTTAGTGTAGCTGCAATAAGTCCATCAGTTGTTTTTGCAGTTGGACAAACTCAGACAATTATTAAAAGTACAAACGGCGGATCAACATTTTCATTAGTTCCTCCGATATTTACTCCGGCGACAATAACATTAGAGAACATACAATTTATTAGCTCTACCACAGGATTTATATCCGGAGGACAAAAAATAGCACTTACTACCAATGGTGGTTCAACGTGGGACTCTGTCTATGGAAATGCGGGTAGTTCTTCTGCAATTCGATTTTTCGATTTCAATCCTTCGCAAACAACTGGACTTTTTACAAGTATTGACGGAAAAAGTATCAGAACTACTAATATGGGACAAACATGGACTTCGCTTAATTCACCTGCCTCAAATTTTCAAGCTTTTTGTGTAAAATTCATAGATGAAAATACAGTAATTATGAGCGGCGGTGGTGGATCAATTTATAAATCAACTAATTCAGGGACATCATGGTTTCAGATCAGTACCCGAGTATATACAGGTTCATTATCCGGAGTTTCTTTTGTAAATAATTATACAGGGTTTATTTGTGGAACATCCGGCTTTGTAGCAAAAACGACAAATAGTGGTATTAATTTTACAGGTCAATTTACAGGTATTTCTCAAGATTTAAATGTTATTGAAATGGTTAATGAAAACACCGGCTATATAGCGGGAGGAGGTGGAAATATCTCGAAAACTACGGACGGGGGAGGGACATGGGCTCCTCAAACAACATTCGTTTCGGGTTCAGTAGAAAAAATGGATTTTGTAAACACGAACATCGGTTTTGCAAGTGTAAATGGAGTTTCGATTCTAAGGACAGTTAATGGCGGACAGGATTGGACAAATAGAACACCCCTACCAGCCGGTAACTATATAAGAGCTTTAGATTTTACCGATTCACTTACCGGATATGCTTCAGGAGGATGTAATATTTATAAAACGACGAATAGCGCTTTATCATGGGTTCCATATTTTACCGATTCTACAGCATCCTTTTATTTTATTAAATTTATAAACAGTGTTACAGGCTTTGCTGGAAGCGCTAATGGAAATACTGCAAGTACTTATAAAACTACTAATGCAGGAATTAATTGGATCAATGTTGGATCAACGGATTATCCAATTATTAAAGCAATGGATTTTGCAAATGCATCTACCGGAATCGCTGTTGGTTTACAAGGATATGAGTTTACAACAACAGATGGAGGTGTTAACTGGCTTCCGAGTGTACGCAAAACAATCAGAACCTTTAATGCGGTTAATTATAGTAAAGATGGAAGCCGTGCATGGGCTGTTGGAGATGGCGGAATGGTTCTTGAGTATGATAATACTATTACAGGTATTTTAACTCCATACGAAATTATTCCTAATGGATTTGTATTACACCAGAATTATCCAAACCCGTTTAATCCTACAACATCGATTAAATTCGATATACCTTTTACCTCTTTTGTGAAATTGAAAATATATGATATTCTGGGAAAAGAAGTTGCTTCGATTGTTAACGAGGAAATGCATTCAGGAGTTTATGAAAGAACATTTGAGGCTTCTAAACTTTCGTCAGGAATTTATTATTATCAGTTATCTTCAAATGACTTTTTAGAAACTAAGAAGATGCTGTTGATCAAGTAGCAAAGAGGAAACGGAAAATTTGGTTTTACAAAATCACTTTACGTCAAATTGTATGTTTGGATTCTAGTTTTCGCTGGAATAACAAAAAAAACCATAAATTTTATAAATTAAAAATTTGTTATAGATTCAGGGTGGGATTTAATAAACCACTGTTTTAAATTGGCAGATTTACTTAAATTCTTTAAAATATTCATAAATTAATTCAGGAGAATATATCATTCAATACCCCCGGAAAATGATATTTAAATTCCTTTAAAGGGATAAACATGAAACACTCTAAAAAAATCACCCCTTGTGGTTTTACATTGAGCCTGGCTTTATTGCTCGGCTTCCTACTAAGCGGCACCCTCCCTTTATATTCGCAGCTACAGGACAAATCTTTAAATAATTATAACGGTTCAAGAGAATCCTTTTATACAGATCCGCTGGTTTTTTATTTTCCGGACAGTTTGAATGCAAGATTGGATATATACCTGGAAGTGCCCTATGATAATCTGCAGTTCAAAAGTAATTCTTCTGGAATGCGAACTGCACAGATAAGCTATACTTTAAAGCTGACTGATGAAACAAACAGAACAATTTTTAATGATACTTATTCTGAAGATCTATCGGTTGCAAAAGGAAATAAGAACTATAAGGAAGATTCAAAGATCGCAATAAAGTCTTATCCGATAGCTCCCGGCAAGTACAATCTGAATGTAAATGTAACCGATAAAAATGCTACTCTGAATGTTCAGAAAAATTATCCTTTAACGGTAAACATTTCTTCTTCAGAAATTTATTCAAGCAGTATGATGCTTGTTTCAGACTATGGTAAAGACGGAGCCGGAAAGCAATCGATCACTCCTTCTATAAATAATAATATCGGAAATCTAAAAGAGTTCTTTCTTTTTTATGAGCTATACAATAAAAAAACCATCCCAGAAGATGTAAACATTACTTATTCCTTTGTAGATGCAAAAAACACTGAAGTATTAAAAAAAGTAAATCCATATACACTTCAGCCGGGCTCAAATAAAATTATTGAAAGAATCCCAACCGACAATTTTGTAATAGGTGACTACAAACTTGATATTAAAAGCTCTGCCGGAACAGTTCTTGCCTCAAAGAATTTTAATGACAGGTGGCTTGGACTTCCATTTAATATAAAAGATCTTGATCTGGCTATCAGTCAAATGGTTTACATTGCAAGATCAGATGAGCTTAAAAAGATCAAAGAATCCAAATCAACAGCGGAAAAGGAAAGAAAGTTTATTGAGTTCTGGAAAAGCAAAGATCCGTCACCGAATACTACCCGCAATGAGCTGATGATAGAATATTATTCACGCGTGAAAATTGCGAATGAAAAATATTCAAATTACAAAGAAGGATGGAAAACGGATATGGGAATGGTTTATATTATTTTTGGAGTACCTGGATCTATTGACAGGCATCCGTTCGATGGAAATGCAAAGCCATATGAAGTGTGGGATTATTATGATGCAAACAGGCAGTTTGTCTTTATCGATGATTCAGGCTTTGGAGATTACAGATTGCTGACTCCTATTTATGAAACATTTAAGTCCAGATAGGATCAAAATTTTTACTTTGCTCTTTTTCTCTTTAAAAGATAATTGTACAGGGCTTTGTCGAAGGGTGTTTCGGTTGATATCATCAGATAATCAATATCATTCTTCTTGAATTCTTTTCTGTAAGTATCGGTGAATTCCTTTATCGTTTCTCTGTAAGCTTTTTGTATTGAAGCAGGCTGTGAATATAGCTCTTCTTTTGTTTCAATATCCATTAATGTCACAGGATTTCCTTCAAGAAAATTTATTTCCAGAGGATCAAGGATCTGGAAAACTATCACTTCATTTTTTTTGTGCTTAAAGTGACGCAAAGCTTTCAGCACTTCCTTCTGATCATCAAAAAGATCACTTATCACTATTACCATTCCTCGTCGCTTTACCTTTTCAGCTATCTCAGCAAGTGATCTTGCCGTGCCCGTTTCATTTTTTGATGAAAGTTTTTCAAGCTCAATTAATATTTTTCTGAGATTTGTATCAGTTGCTCTTGGTGGAATATAACTTCTTATTTTTGTGTCGTAAGTTGTTAAGGAAGTTGCATCTCTCTGCAAGTGCATCAGGTAGGAAAGTGAAGCTGCGAGATAAGACGCATATTGCAGCTTTGTTAATCCTTTAGGCTGAACTTCTCCTTTCGCTGAAGAAAAAATATTTTTTAGAAGATTTTTGCTTTTCTTCTCAGGAACTGCTTTTTCACCTGCAAAATCCATCGACTTACTGATATCAAGAAGAATGTAGCTTTTCATATTTGTTTCTTCTTCGAATCTTTTTATATAATATCTTTCCGTTCTTGCATAGAGCTTCCAGTCGAGAAATTTCAGATCATCGCCGGGTATATATTGCCTGTGCTCAGCAAACTCTACTGAGAATCCATGAAATGGGGACTTGTGCATCCCGGTCATAAATCCTTCGACAACAGCTTTAGCGCGAAGCTCCATATTGGAGACACGGGAAGCAACTTCAGGTATCAGGTATTTTCTGCCGGAATTATTATCCATACACTATATATACGTTATACTTTAGCATAACGTTCCGCTTTTGGTTTACGTATGATTATAAACAAAAAGAGCGGACTTAAAGTCCGCCCATAGAAAACTTAAGATCTAAAAATAAATTTATTTTGTATCCGGAGCTTTTTTCTTTGTGGTTAAAGAATCAGTTTTAATATTATCTTTTGTATTAGCGCTGTTCTCTTTTATCATATCTTCAATTGATTTACCGGATTCCAAAGTTTGAAGCATCATTCTGGCTGATTCACTCATCTTATCATTTTCATCAGTATCCTTAGGATATTTATCTAAAAACTGCTTGTAAGCTGTCTTAGCATTTTCCTTATCTTTCATAGTCTCGTCATAGATAAAAGCTACCATGAACAAGGACTGTTTTGCTTCCTTTGTATTTGGATATTTATCTGCAAGCTCTTTGTAAGTCTTAATTGTTTCAGGATAATTTTTCATGCTTTCGAAATAAATGCCTGCGATCTGATTATAAGCGAAGATAGCCTTATCCGATTTCGGATATGTTTTTACAAAATCCTTATAAAGATCAATTGACTGCTGAAATTCCTTCGCATCATACTTAGCTTTTGCCTCTTCAAGATAAGCCTGCTCACTTTTTGCAGCACCGCCTTTAGAACAGCCTGTAAATATTCCTGCAGAAGCCATAAGCATCACTGCCAACAGCAAGATACCAACATTAAATTTTGTCTTATACATTAGTTTTTTTGTTAAGATATTTTTGTTATTTTAATTTATAAAATTCATACCTAATTATTAATGAAAAAACTTACCCTTAATGAGAAGTTCATATCCCGGATCTGGGAGAACGATGCATATTATAAAGACCTTTTAACGACAGAATGGCAGATAGTTGAAATTCTGGATAAAGGTCAGCTCAACTTTGATGAAGGACCTGATTATAAAGATCTTACGATCAGGATCGACGGAAAAGTTTTCTTCGGTGATATGGAGATCCACAGGACTTTCAAAGACTGGAATGCCCATGACCATTTTAAAAACAATAAATATAATAAAGTTGTTTTGCAGATCGTTTTTTGGGATGAAGATGATGAAAAAATTGAATTGCCGAAAGCAAAGCAGTCAAGAACAATTCCAACAGTTGTATTATCAAAATTCCTGACCCGTTCTATTCATTTTATCTGGAGAGAAATAATAAATGATCCGTCTCCTGAGTTTAAGCTTCCCTGCCGTGATCTGATCAATAAAGCTCCGATGACGGTAAAAGCTAACTGGATAAATAAGCTGGGAGGAGTGAGGATCAATGAGCGCTCGAAAAGAATTGAAGAATTTTTTCATGCAAATAATTATGATCTGAAAAGCAAGGAACATTGGGAGATCACTTTATATACATTTATAAATGAAGCACTTGGATATTCAAAGAACAAGGAGCCCTTTCTAAAATTTTCTTCATTGATCGCATCTCATTATGAAAAGTTAAAAAATATAAAAGCAGAAAAGACTGCGATCAGCTCGCTCGTTTTTGAGATCAGCGGATTTTTGAAAGGCGTAAAGATTAAAGACCCTTATATTGTTTCGCTGAAAAATGAAAGCAAGCATCTTGTCAGCAATCCTGAAATCATGGATAGATCAGAGTGGGTATTTTTCCGGCTTCGTCCTTCAAATTTTTCTTCTGTAAGATTAGCATACTCATCTGCTGTATTGAATGAATTATTAAATAACGATCTGCTTAAAAAAATATTTGAACCAATAAAAAATAATTCTGATTTTTTAGATACTGTAGCTGATATTCTTGCCGGAATAAAAGCTGATGACTACTGGACTTCGCATTATGATATAGGAAAAGAGTCATCTTCGCCTTCGGCTGTGGTCGGCTCTTCAAGAATTTCAGAAATTATCACAAATGTGATATTGCCGTTTGCGCTTTTTTATGCAAGGAGTTTTAATGATAAGGATCCTTCAATGCAGAATATAATTGATAATATCAGCTCACTGTATTCCACCGGTAAAAATTCAAACACTCCGAATAAGATAACAAAGGTAATGCAGCAGCAGCTTGAATATAAGATCAAAACTTTATGTGAAGAGCAGGGAATAATTCAGCTTCATAATTATTATTGCGTAAAAGGAAAATGCGTTGATTGCGAGATTGGAGATGTAGTATTTGAGAATAATATGGTTAAAGAGCCGCTGATGATAATCGTGTATTGAATGTTTTGTGTTATACGAGCTTTCATGTGGCTGTTGGTGACGTTCCGATAAACCGGAACTAAAACACCAACGGCGGAGAAATAGACATTTTTAAAAGCAACCTGACAGGGAAAAGAACTAGTTTGAATATTTCACAGCGATTATCGGGATCCCCGATAACAGCATTCGGGGATGACAACTTCTATTAAAAATTATTAATTAATCCAAAATTTATCTTTCCGTCAGATACTCCATCACCTTTGCCTAATGCATAGCTGACTCCGATCACTCCCAGTTGAGTTTCAAGCCGAATTCCTAATCCATATCCGAATAAAAATCCTTTTTCTTCATCAATGCTGTTCAAAACATCTTGAGGTCTGAAGTAATAACCGAAATCATAGAATCCAAAGAGAAAACTTTTTGCACCTATGGAATACCTTAGCTCAGTATTTCCTCCGGTTAATTTTGATGCAAGAAACTGCTCGTTGCGGTAACCTCTAACATATTTTGTTCCGCCAATTCTAAATAGATCTGCATCTTCCAGCTTATCTGAACGTACTTCCCCTGCAAAACCTTTTATTAATAATGTCTGTCTTTTAAAAAATGAAAAGAACAGATC
>JBBRMY010000012.1:0-31844 GCA_038230595.1 Ignavibacteria bacterium | reverse complement strand
TATTTTATGGACAATTCCAGCTAAATTTATCGAATTTTCTATACTATTTCAGTATTGTTTTTCCAATTCTTAAAAAGTTTGGAATGAAATTAGCAATACAAAATAAATATAGCGGTGGTCAGATCAAATGAACATACAAAAGTTTTTGCTATAAAGTATGAATAAGTTGATTTCCATTTCTAAAAGAAAAGAAAATTATTTTTGCTAATAAAATTGACTGCAAAATAACATAGTCATATTATGCATAAAACATAGTTGTCGGACTTTCTTTTCAGTGAAAATAAATAATCTCTTTTTTTGTTATAAAATTATTATATTTGTAGAACCATTTAAAGTAAATTATTAAGTAAAGTGGCATTTTAACCCAAAATTTGAAAAGCATCAATTGTTGTATCTTTTTATATACACAATTTATTAATAAAAAAAATAATAAATGAAGAATCCGTTCAGTCTTTTATTGAGATCCGTTTCCGGTATTTCAAAGATAATTATGTTTTTAGTTATCTTTTCAACCTGCTTTATTCTAACCACAGGCGCTGAAGCCGGTACTCAAAAATCTTACAATATACAGATGTTTGAGCAGGATCAGTATAACAAAGGACCAGTAGGCTATACTCAGTACTTCTTTGATATGAAAGCGTACATCGAAAGTTTTGATAATGCCTCGATCACTATTAACTATACAAATGCGGAAGTAATTCTTGATAGGGTAAGCTTCATTTCGGTTTATCTTAATGATATGCCGATCAGCTCAAAATATGTAAATGCAAAATTTCCAGATTCCGCTTCCTACACTGTCCCACTTCCAAAAGATAAATTTGTTCCCGGTTTCAACCAAATAAAAATATTCACTGTTCTAAGAACATCTGATGAGCCATGTAAAGATATATACAACAATGCAAACTGGCTCAGAATATTAAAGAGCTCTTTTTTGCATCTTGATCTGAATCTCAATAATTCATATCCGTTATATTATTACCCATATCCATACCTGGACTTATTCATGAAAAATCCGGTACAGGCAAATGTTTATCTTCCTGCAAAGCCATCTAATATGGAAGTCGAAAATATGCTAATGCTTGTCAGTGATTGGGGTCTGGCTTCTGTTAATGGAAACCTGGTCTTCAAAGTTTCCACTGATGCAACTTCATATCAGGGAAAGCTTGTAAAGATCGGTGAAACAGGAAAGCTTGGCGTTGACCAGGGAGGTATTGGTGACAATACGGGACTAATAAGAAAAGACGGCGGACCGGACAGAGATCCGATCATATCTGTTACAGGTAAAGGGAAGGACGGACTTGCAAAATCAGTTGGAGCTCTGACAAATTCAGATATGGTTTCTCAGATGGATTCTACTGTTTCAATTGTTACAAAATTCCCGACTGATAATAATTTAAAAAAGAAATCATCTAAGGCAGGCTTATATACTTTATCACAATTAGGATTTCCGCAAATAGTTTTAGCAGGTATTTTTAATCAAAGAAAAGCATTTATTTTCAGAAGACCATTAAATTATGACATAAGCAACGATACATATATCAAAGTGAATTTTTATCACTCAGATGTTATGAATCCGAGAATGTCTATTCTTATTGTTTATATAAACGGAATACCGGTTGGATCTTCAGCATTAAATGAAACAAACACTAAAGGCGGTTCATTCACAGTTAAAATTCCTGACAGTGAATTAGAAAAAAATGAATGGTCAATAGAATTTTCAGCTTATCATGATATTGGCGGAATTAAAGATATCAATTGCGATCACTGGTATGATGATCTCGTATGGACAGTGGTTGAAGGTAATTCAGAAATTTATTTAGCACCCGGAAACTTCAGCGCTCCTCCGTCATTAAAAAATATGCCGTTCGCTCTTACAGATGTTGGTCTATCATCTGACCCAATAGTATTCTGGCTTCCTTCAAAGTTATCAGACAGTCATTTAACATTAGCCGGATTGCTTGCTGCAAAATCAGGACAGACAAACAAGCAATTAGTCGGTTACAGAGTTGTTACAGGAGATAACATTGATGACAGCTTAAAGAAATCTTCAACAATAGTAATGCTTGGCTACAAAGGTGATGCTGCAAGATGGAATCAATTGAAGGATAAGAATGCATTAACTCCTTCAGGAGCCGGCTATACGGTTGACAAAAATTTCAATACAACAAATAACGAGCTGGCTTCTTCTTCAGCAATTTTACAGGCAAGCCAGTCCCCATGGAATTCCAAAGGGGTTGTTTATTCTATAATGGTTGATGATGACAATACAGTAAACACGATCAACAATATTCTTACAAACCGAGAGCAATTCGCAAAGCTGAACGGTCCTCTTATGCTTGTTAAAAAAGACGGAAGATTAGTTGAAGTTCCGCCGGTAAGAAGCGTACTAAAGCAAATTGAAAAGTCTACAAATATTAAGCTCTGGTATTTCATAATCGGAGCAATTGTAATCGTTCTTTTATTATTATTCTTGTTCAGAAAGAAAATATTCCGTTAAATTTTTATTGAAGCTTCAGTAATGAAGTTTGAAATTATTGAGGAAAGATTATCATATATTACTTGTAGAAGATAATAAGATCGAGCAACAGATCTTTCTGCAATATATGAATTATCAGAAGGTTCCTTATAAGTTCACAGTTGCAAGCTCAGTTCAGGAAGCTAAAAAAGAAATTGAAGTTCATTTATTTGACGCAGTTGTAACGGACTATTACTTAGGCGATGGGATCGCACTTGATATTTTTGATTTTGTAAAGGATGTGCCGATAATTGTTATAACCGGCGCAGGCGATGAAGAAACTGCGATCAGTGCAATAAAAGCAGGAGCTTACGATTACTTTGTAAAAACTTCTAACAAGAATCATCTTAAGCTTTTGCCTTTGACTATTGATAAGGCAATTGGAAAGAGTGAAGCAGAGCATAAAATAAAAATATTGTCAAGCGCTCTTATGAGCATTTATGACAGTGTTGTTCTGATGGATCTTAACAGAAATGTTTTCTACGTTAACAGTTCTTTTGAAAAAATGTTTGGCTTCAGCTCTGAAGATATGATCGGGAATAATCTTGATAATATCTGGGTGAAGGGCGAGTTAAAAAAGTTTACAGAACTTATATCTTCTGACCAAAGCAAAAATGAAGGTGAATTCCAGAATATCCGCAAGGATGGAAGTTCTTTAACAACATCGGTATCTGTTTCAACTATCAAGGATAGGCTTAATAACTTAGTAGCAGTTGTGTGCATCATAAGAGACATTACTGAGAGCGTTAAATCGAGAGAAAAGCTTGTTAATTATTCTGAAGGCCTTGAGCTTTTGGTTGAAGACAGAACGAAAAAGCTGGAAGAGGCAAGAAAGTTTGCAACAATAGGCGAAACGGCAGCTATGGTTGGGCATGATCTGAGAAATCCTTTGCAGGTAATTATTAATAATATTTACCTGGCAAAAATGAAAATGTCACCTGACTTTGCTCATAAGCTGAAAAAGCCTTTGAATGAAGAAATTCTTGGCTCCCTTGAAAAGATCGATGAACAGGTTGAATACATGAATAAGATCGTTTCCGACCTTCAGGATTATTCGAAAAATGTAAATCTTGATATCAGGAAAACAGATTTTAAAAAGCTTTTAGAATATATAGTAAGTACTTTACAGGTTCCTTCAAATATAGATATTAAAATAAAGAATTTTTCAGGACTTCCTGATTTTTATATAGACAGCGGTTCTTTTAAAAGAGTAATGACCAACCTTATCTCGAATTCTATCCAGGCTATGATAGATGGAGGAAAAATTGAGATCGCAGGCGGAATAGATGATAAATTCTATTATATCAACCTGACAGATGAGGGCGGAGGGATACCGGAAAAATTTTTAGCAAAGCTTTTTACACCGTTGCAGACTTCAAAAGCAAAAGGATTAGGACTTGGACTTGCAGTCTGTAAAAAATTAATAGATGCTCACAGCGGATTTATTAATATTACAAATAATCACAGCGGAGTTTCAGTTAATATTAAAATTCCTTTAAGAAAGGAACTCATATAATGGATAACATAAAAATACTGGTTGTTGACGACGATAAAATGATTGTTCAAAGTATTCAGGAAGTTTTAGAGCTAGCCGGATACGATACTGCTGCCGCATATACCGGAAAAGATGCTATCGAACTTATCAAAGACGAAGATTATAATATCGTTCTTTGTGATATAATGCTTCCTGACATTCTGGGAACAGAAGTTTTGGCTAACATTCAAAAGCTAAAGCCAAGGATAAAAGTGATCATGATCACAGGCTTTGCAAGCCTTGACAATGCAGTACTATCATTGAATCTTGGAGCGAGCGCATATATTTTGAAGCCTGTTAACCCTGACAATCTTCTTAAAGTTATTACAAATAAGCTTCATGAGCAGGATAAAACAGAAAGATTGAATGAAGACAGAGTGAGTGAATGGATTGAAGACAGACTGAATAACTTAGAAGATAAAGAATAACCATACTCATGTATTCAAAAGAGTACAAATCATACATTTCCGGCTACCTTACTTCCCTTTTCCATAAATATGGAATAGATAAAGAAGAGCATATTTCCCCTATTCAAAGCGAACAGAATTTCATCACTATCCTTAGAGATAAGAAGATAGATCTGGATGAAAATTTCTTCAGAAAAGTTGCTCAGGATCTGAATATTCCGTACGTTGAAGAAGCAGATCTTAAAAAGAAAAGCTACCTTGCTTCAGCTCTTCCTTTCAGCGTTATTAAGAAAAATCTTATTTTCATATTAGAGATAACAAGGGATAAAGTTGTTATAGCAACTGCAAACCCTTTCAATATAAAATTATTTAAAGAGCTTAATAAGATCTTTAAAAGAAGTATTGAGATTAAGATAGCATCAATTGATGCTATTGATGCTGCGCTTGACGGAGCATATAATCAGATACATACTTATAAAGCTTTAGGAGAATTAAGAGACAGAAGTCCGGAAGAATCAGCTTATACTGTTCTTTACAAATGGCAGAAATATTTCCTTATGGGAATGGCACTCTTATTAATACTGCTCTTAATATTTTTTACAAAAACCACAGCCTTTATTTTATTCATGGTTGTGAACCTGGTTTATTTTTTATTAAATCCGTTCAAGCTTTATATTTCATTAAGAGGATTTGAGAATTCTGGAAAAGGTATTACTGTAACACCTGAAGAAGTGAGAAATATCAGCAATGCTATTCTCCCTGTTTACACTATTCTTATTCCTGTTTATAAGGAAGCCAGTGTACTTGCAGATATCGTTATCAATATGAATAAGCTTGATTATCCCAAAGACAAGCTTGATATCAAAGTACTTCTTGAAGAAAATGATAATGAAACAATTGATGAGGCAAGAGCTTTAGGTTTACTCGGCGGAACGCCAACAAAGATGCTTGGAAATCTCTCAATGATTGAATACAGAAAATTAACAAAAATATTTGATTGTACTATAGTACCTGATGCCGATATTAAAACAAAGCCGAGAGCATGTAATTATGGACTTTACCGCGCACGCGGAGAGTATACAGTTATTTTTGATGCTGAAGATGAACCGGATACAGATCAGTTAAAAAAAGCTGTTATTGCTTTCAATAAAGTAGATGATAATTACGTCTGCCTTCAGGGACATTTAAATTTTTATAATCCTAATGAGAATCTTCTTGCAAGATGGTTCTCACTGGAATATTCATTCTGGTTTGATTACTGGCTGCAGGGATTGGACTTTGTGGATGCTCCCCTTCCGCTTGGAGGAACCAGCAATCACTTCAAGACTAAGCTATTAAAAAAGCTTGGCGGCTGGGATCCTTACAATGTAACAGAAGATGCTGATCTTGGAATTCGTATTTCAAAAAGAGATTATGAAACGGCTATGTTAAACTCATACACTCTTGAAGAAGCAAATCTTGAGGTATGGAACTGGATAAGACAGCGTTCAAGATGGTTTAAAGGATATATGCAGACGCTTCTTGTTCATATGAGATTTCCTGTAAGATTTGTAAAAGAATTGGGAATAAAAAAGTTTTTATTTTTCATGTTCACGTTTGGAGGTAATATTATACTTCCGCTGATCAATCCGATATTATGGATCGTTACGATCTTAACGATATTCTTTCCAAATGTATCTAAAGTACTTTTCACTCCGGAAGTGCAGACAGTTTGTGAATTCAACCTTATACTTGGAAATCTAATTTATATAGTTCTTCATATTGGTCCTTATCTTTTAAAGAAGAATTATTCTTCTATACCTATCGCTTTGACTATTCCATTCTATTGGGTACTGATTAGTATAGGTGCATGGAAAGGATTTGCCCAGCTTATTACTAATCCATTCTATTGGGAAAAGACACAGCATGGTATCAGCTCTTTTGGTAAAGGCGGAGATTTTGTTACTGTACCTTCCAAGTAGATCTCAAATTTAATTTTTCATATATTATAAAAACGTTTCCGGTGTTCCGGAAACGTTTTTTTGTTTTTAAATGTTTAATAATTTATTACTTCCACTAAGTAATTCTTTATAATTATTTTAATACATGCGATCGATCATTATATTCGCTTTGATGCTCATTTCAGGATCTATGAATGCACAGAATAATTCTGTTAAGCTTCTTCCTCCCGATGAAGGATACATTTATCACGGAGCTTTTCCCTACATGGGAAATACTGAGGATGTAGTCACAAAAGAAAAGATAGAGCTATTCGACTCTCTTGCCGGTAAAAAAACTGCCTGGGTAAATTTTTCAAATAACTGGTATACAGGAATAATTTTCCCATCAAAAGAAGTTGAATTGATTAATTCAATGGGCAAGATACCATATATAAGATTGATGCCGCGATCCGATTTTAATACTTACAAAAAAGATACTCTATATACTTTAGATAATATTATAAATGGAAAATTTGATAAGAAGCTGAGCATATGGGCTAGAGCAGCAAGGGATAAAAATATTCCGTTAATGCTCGATTTCGCACCGGAGATGAATGGCAGCTGGTTTCAGTGGAGTGGAATTCATAACGGAGGAAGATCGATGAGTTATGGAGACAAATCACTTGAAGACGGTCCGGAAAAATACAGAATAGCATACAGACATATCATAGATATATTCCGGAAAGAAAAAGCGTTGAGCATTACCTGGTTATTTCATCCGAATAATGTTTCCGATCCTGAGGAAAAATGGAATTCGATGTCAGCATATTATCCTGGAGATGATTATATAGACTGGATAGGAATGAGCGTATATGGCTCACAAAGACCCGGTACTTACTGGTATTCATTTGATGAGGCTATGTCAAAGGGATACAATGCATTGTCGTTGGTAAGCTCTGTTAAGCCCATGGCAGTACTTGAATTCGGAGTAGTGGATGATCCGCAATCAGGCAATAAGGGTGAGTGGATGGTATCAGCTTTATCAGCATTTATAAACAAAAGATATCCTCTGATAAAGGCGATCTCATACTGGCAAACCGAATTCACAAATTCAAATGGGACTTTTTCAGATCTCAAGATCAATTCATCTGATGGCTCTTTAAACGCTTATCGAAATCTTATCCAAAGCATAATATTTATAGAAAAAGCAAAGCTTGGCAAAGTTACAGAATAACTTAATTATCATTCCTGCGTATCTCATTACAAAAACGAACAATCATTTATTAATTAAAAAACTTAACCCAACCCTCAATGCAAGAACAGAGTTTTAAAAATCACTTAAAATTTTCACCATTATTTCATTTTGTAACTGTTCCTATTTCAATGGGAATAATAGGTTTAACTGTTTTTAATTTGACTAAGGGGATTAATTCCCTATCTGTAATGCTCTTTTTAATTTCAGTTGTTCTGATCTTTACTTTAACATTGGTGAGAGTCTATGCTATAAAAAATCAGGATCGTATAATAAGAGCAGAAGAAAACCTAAGATACTTTTCTATGACCGGGAAATTATTGAATACAGGATATAAAATGTCTCAGATTACAGCGTTAAGATTTGCGAGTGATGAAGAATTTGTTGTGCTTTCAGATAAGGCTTTAAAAGATAACATGAGCAGCAAAGATATTAAGCAATCAATCAGTAACTGGAGAGCAGATAATTTCAGAGTGTAATAGGTTTAATGTAAAATTAATTCCTACGCAGACGCGTAGGAATTACAGGTTGAGAAAAGTTCGTAATTTATACTCCTCTTTTATTTCCCCATATTAGGATGTGAAGTCTGTCGGTAAAATTGAAATGATTTTTTCTGCATAGCTCGACTACCATGAGTCTTTTTTGTTCAATATCCTCTTTTGATATTCCCTCCGGCATTAAATATACATCTTCATTTTTGAAATGAATTTCATTCTGCAAAGATCTGATCTCGTCCAGATCAGTTTCATCGTTAATAACGAATTTCCACTGGATGTCGGTCTTATTTTCTTCTCTAAGAGAGTTGAATTTATTTAGAACATCAAAATTAAGCCTGTTATTCGAATGCATTTTTTCAAAAGGTGTACCAAACGGAACAGAGCTTAAAAGCTTTGGACTTACACTTATAAGATCGATGTAATTTAAATATTCACCATCATAGGTACCATTAGTTTCGATGGTAATTTCAGCATCTGAATTGAATTGTTTCAGAGCTTTACAAAGTTCAAAAAGCTCTTCAGTCTGCATAGCAGGCTCTCCGCCTGTAATTACAATATCTTTACATTTATATTTCGCATATTCAGAAACAATTTCCATTATATCCATTTCGCCCAAATTCTTTTTATCATCGGGATCCCAACTTGTATACGGTGTATCACAGAGATGCCCCCCTTTAAAGCTACATCGAAGATTGCAGAAATTTGTGCGGATAAAAAAAGAAGGTCTTCCGGAGCGTTTCCCTTCGCCTTGTATTGAATAAAATAATTCGGAGATTTTCATTAGTTAAAATTAATTAATCGATATATCATTAAAAATGATAATGCAATAAAATAGGTTGAATAATTGTATAAATTGTATGGGCATCATTTGTGATGCCCGCTCGTAATTACAAAATCATTATAAAGTTTCATGTATACAGAATTGTCGTTGAATAAATGTTATCTATCATTAAATAATAATATTTTTTAAATTATCAAAACGTTTCCATTTTTAATTTTGATACCTCAAAAGAAACATATTCGGTTAAAAGATTTTGATTATTCTACAAATGGTTATTATTTTATAACAATTTGTACGAAAAACAAAAAACATTATTTTGGCAAGATAGAGTTAGATAAAATGGTTTTTAATGTAGTAGGAAATTATGCAAATAATGAGCTAATGAATCTTTCTCAGCATTTTACTCATGTTAATCTGGATGTATTTGTTGTGATGCCAAATCACATTCATTGCATAATAAATTTAGATGACTTTGAGAATCAAATTGCTGCAAAGTCTTTAACTGAAACTTTGCCAAAAAAGTTTAAGCCAAACCAATTTTCTAAACCAAATTCGGGGTCTGTTTCTTTTATTATTCAACAATACAAAGCAAATGTGAAAAGATGGTGTAATAAAAACAATCATAAACAATTTGAATGGCAACCCAGATTTCATGACAGAGTAATTCGAAACGAAGAAGAATATAAATACATGAGGCAATATATAATAGAAAATCCTGAAAATTGGAATAAAGACAGGTTTAATGAAGAAAAATAACGTAGGTTGCTTTAGTTATGCTATCCTTCATTTTATAAGCGGCCATCACAAGTGATGCCCCTACAGTTTTTAAATACAAATAAAAAAAGGACATCGGTTATGATGTCCCTTCAATATTTTAAAAGGGCATCACAAGTGATGCCCCTACAATAATTGAGTGTATTTTAAATTTACTTTTTTGCGTTCAATGGTCCTGATAGTCCTTTGTATTCTGTAAGGTCTGAATCAACGGAACCGATGATGATCTTTGACTGAACTTTTACCGGCAATCTTCTTTCATCATCTGTAAGCCAGACTGTTATATCACCTTCACTTTTGAAAAGTCCGCCTTCTTTAACAGATGGCTGGATCTTAATGCATCTGAACTCTCCTGCACTGACTTCTATATCTTCTTTTCCAAGATACTTTACATCTAATGGAAAAGTCTGATCTTTATAAAAATTCTGAAGATGCACTATATCCCCAACATTAGACTTACTGTAATCCATAGTACGTGAAAAATAAAATGCGCTGATAGCATCATGTACATATTCAGGTATTGTAAATTCACCTTCAAATTTTTTCGGATCAGAAGCTCCTGTATAAGTTTTTGCAGAATGGTTATCCTGATCAAAGATAGCTTCAAAATCTCTCTGATAATTTCCTTCTCTTATATGCTGTTCAAATTTCCATGGAAATAATCCATCAACATCCATATAGCATTTATAATAATCTTTCACTTCATAAACTGAAGAAAACCCTGAAGATGAATTAACTGTAAATGATATATCATAGCAAGGTCTTCCGTTTATCGTAACTAGATTTGGTGCAACGCTCATTACTGCAGAGCCCGCAGTTATAAAGCCATAATTAATATCAAATGTGAGCTTTTCACCTGTTGTGAATGCTTTTTGCTCTATTTTTCTGTACACTTTTGGACTTGCAGATGTGTCAGTCTGAGCATTTGCAGAGTACGCAAACATTGCAATAACAATAACTAATAATATTTTTCTAATGGTCATTTTTGTTTAATATTGTTTTATAGTTTAAACTTTTAATTGAACAATAAGTTTCAAGTTTGAGTTGTGGTAGTTCATACTTTTAACATTTCAAGGCTTTTGGATAATACTTTTTCCGGATCAATACCTTCAATAAACTCTGATCCCGGATCATCCGCTTCAGGTTCAAAAATAAAATTATTAGATCCTAAGGGCTTCCACCTTTCAGAGATCGTTGAACCTGATCTTGGGAAAAAAGAGATCGTTTTTTTATTTAGTGCTCCGGCAATATGAAGAGGACCTGTCGAATTTGAAATGAAAAGTCTCGACATATTGATAAGTTCAATAAGTTCTTTAATTGAAATTTCTCCTGCTATATTTAATACGTTTATAGAATTTATTTTCAGAGTTAATTCATTAATAATTTCTTTTTCTGAAGCATCCCCTGTCAGGAATACTGTAAATCCTTTATGAATATTTAAAAATTCTGAAATTAATTTTATGAAATTATCGGAATTCCATTTCTTTGCTGAACCTTTACTAAATGGATGGATAATAATGTAAGGACTGTCAAAGCTAAAATTATATTTTGCCTGAAGCTTATTCTTTAGATCTTCAAAGACTTTTACATTTGTCGGAAAGCTGATCTCGGTTTTAACATCAGCTTTGTTGTTCAAAAATGTCCTTACAAGATCAAGATTATAATCTGATTCATGGCGCCTGCCGTCTTTGCGATGTACTTTTACTTTTTCATTGAAGAGGAAAGAATACCATCTATATGCAGTACCGATCCTTATGGGTATATTTGCAAACAACCCTGCGAGAGCGACATTATATCGGGGATATATATTCAATGACACATCAAATCTTTTTTCTTTGAAAAGATTTGTCATTTTTGATAATGTATCATATTCATTGATCGTAATTATCTCAGAAATTCCGGGATAATTATCGACAGCTTCAGCTGTGTATTTTTTTATTAAGAATGAAATTTGTGAATCAGGCAGTGCTTTTTTAATAGCAGTTATTACAGGAAGCGTTAGGATAACATCTCCGAGATTATCAGTACGGGTGATGAGTATTTTAGGAGCTAATGGAATTTCTATCATAGATCAATAATCTCTCGACAAGGCACTTATTCGCAAGCTTTTAAATATTGAATAGTTTTTCAAATTATGTAAAATAATTTATTTTTACTGAAGATATCCATCATTTTTAATAATAGTCGCAATTCTGTCAGCCTCAGCGATCTTAGGCATAAGCTTATCAAAATAGTTAACAAGATATTTTAATCGTTCATTTTCAGTATTTATCTCGAGCATCATTTGCCTTTCCTGAATTGTAAGACCACACTTTTGAGATATAAAAAATGAGACCGAGTTTTTTCCGTTCCTCCATTTTACATCAAGGGGATCTATCTTTCCCAAAAGACCATGGGAAGTAATATCTATCAGCTTGTTATACTCTTCAACTGCATGTTCAAAATTATTCTCATTTGTAAAAATATTATTATCTTCCAGCATTTCAATATCTCCGATAAAATATCCATTTGAATTTAGATCATATTTCCTGAGAAAAAAGCGATTGACTCCGGTTATTTCAATATCGAGTTCTCCGTTAGGAGATCTTTTCACAACTTTAGATACTGTTGCAGTACAGCCTGTTGAATGTAAATTTTTTTCGGACATATAATTCATACCAAAGATCTTATCATCCTGAATACAATCATTTATCATGCTCTTATATCTTTCTTCAAAAATATGGAGCGGAAGCTTTGAGCCCGGAAAGAGAACGACATTTAACGGGAATAATGGTATCTGCATATAAAAAAAGCTTCTGCAATTAATGCAAAAGCTTTATTAAATTAATAATTACTTTTTGATTGATGACTACTTTTGATTTTCTTTCCACTCTTCATGCCATGCCATCTGGACTGCTTCCAGCTTTGATTCATTCGATTTGGAAATATCGTCATTAAAATCATCTAGTGATTCTATCCACTTTAAAAGATCTGTGTATCTTACAGTAAGGGGATCCTTCTCCGGCATCCTCTCGTAAAGTTCAATTCCAATTTCTTCTATATCATTCCAGGTCATATATCTTCTTTTTAATGTTCTACAGTATTTGAAGGTTTTCCTTCATGGAAAAAATTTCTGATCTGCTCATTTATCTGCGGAATTTCAACAATTATATCTTCATCATCATTACTCATTATCTTTATCTGACATCCGAGTCTTGAGTCTAATGTTAATCCTTCTGCTTCATCAAGCTGATCAGCTTCGTCATCTGACATTTCATCAAAATTTTTCATTCCTTTTTTTACTATGACATGGCAGGTAGAACACGCACATACTCCTCCGCAGTTATGCTGGAGATCTATATCATTTTCAAGTGCAACATCAAGAATCGATTCGCCGACTTTTCCTTCGACAGTTATATTGTATGGTAAAAATGTTACTTTTGGCAATTTGTAAAATCCTTTTTATTTATATTTGTATTAAATGCGTTCTGAAGCCGTAGCTATTCAGCAAGTGTTTTAATTATTTATATGTTAGAACTAAAGATGTTTTATTTGAATTATCAGTGTTAGCTCCCAGCATAAGACCGACTTCTCTTTTATCTTTTTTCCAGCTTGCAAGCCCCCCTTTTTCATTCATGAGAGTTTCACCTGTATCAGTTGACATTTCAAATCCACTCTTTTTCATTTCCGTTTTATAGAAATCCCAAAGATCTTTTACTGATTGTGCAGATTCAAAAGTAACGATAGTCCCATCACTGGAATTCAATGAACCAAGACACTTTCCGTCTTTAGGCTGAGGAATGTCTGTTGGGTAATTTGAGGGCAAGCCTGCGCTCATACCTAGATCATTTCCCTGACTGCCTTTTTGTACATCTTTATTTGTGCTGTTATCTGTAGGAGTTCCCTGAGTCTGATCAGGCTTAACTTCTTCTTTTTTCTCGCCGGTAGTTTCAGCTTTTTTATTGCATCCTGAAAGAACTACCGAAACTGCTAATAATAGAACAATAATTAAATTTTTCATTTTGTATAATTAATTTAAACATTTAGTTGCTTCGAACTTTCCAGCTATCCAGCTTTTTGTATCATCCTTAAAGCAAATAGCAATTTTTCCTTTAACAACATCATCTGTAATTTCATCGATACGAAGCGCTATGTTGTAAGGTACGCTGACTTTTTTAATATTTCCACCCTCATAATAATGATAATTCAATGACACATTATCAAGATTATTCTCAAAAGTCTGCTTAAGGATATCTCCTTTAGCAATATCTCCTGACTTTCTTAAAAAATGAATAGCTATATCATTATCGACAAATCCGCACAGTTGAGCGGGCTTTTTATCTCCAAAGTTGAGAACATTGTCACCGCTGCCACGCCATTTTTCAAAATTTATATAGTCAATTTTTACTTCAGCTCCTTTTATAAAAGCTTTTAGCGGTGCCTCCGGAATATCATCTATTTCAAGTTTTTCTTTCCAGGAAAAGTTACCGGAAGTATTTTTCTTTACTTCCTTTTGTTCATTTGAACTTTTATTGCATGAAAAAAGAAAAAGTGGTGAAACTAATAACACCAGTAATAGAACAGAACTATAGATTTTGCGCAAACTAAGTATTTGATTAAATAAAATCCCTCTTTACAATTGCAATATACAATATAAAGAGGGAGTACTTAAAATTACATATACTTTTTATATCTGTCGTTTATTCTGCCCCAGTGAAGATTATTCAGGAATGCATCAATATATTTTGCTCTTCCCGGACCATCTTTATGATAATAAGCGTGTTCGAAAACGTCACAAGCAATAAGAGGAACACCGCCCCAGATCGCACCATAATGATGCTCATCAGTCTGAATATTAAGTAATCTTCCGCTGTATAACTTGTCTAAAACAAGTGATCCCCAGCCTGAAAGCTTTGCTGAAATGCAGCAAGCTTTAAAATCAGCTTTCCACTTATCCATGCTTCCGAATTCTGCTTCAATAGCTTTTACAACATCCGGTCCTTTTGAAGCATCTCCGTCACCACCAAGATTATCCCAATAAACATCATGCATTAAAGCGCCGGCATGATTCCAGGTGAATCTTCTTTTAAGCTCACCGAAAGTGCTCCAATTTCCGTTTGCAGTTGCTCTGTCAGCACCTTCAAGCTCTGTCTCTATCTTGTTAAGGAATGTGACATATCCTTTGTGGTGAGTGTTGTAGTGCCAGTCAGTTGTTTCCGGTGAAACTACTCCGGCTAATAAAGATTTTGCTTCTTCGTCTGAATAAGGACGAGCATTGAATTTCCATTCTTTTGCCATTCTTTTATTGCTCCTTTAAATTAATTTAAGTATAAATTTGATTTAACTTTTTTATTTGTTTCACACAAAGGTGCTTAGCCTTCATTATTTAAAAACTTTTTTTGAAAGAATAATTGTTTATAGCTGCTTTAAAGATCTGTTTTGTAATGCCGACTGTAACGCTGAATCCATAACTTTATGAACGATCTCAGATGAACCTTCATCTAAATTTTTTGTATTCTCCCTTATCAGTTCAGTGTCTTCCGTTTTCAAAGAAGATCTCAACTGTTCAGTATATTCATTTACACGATCAGATTCTTCAATTGTTATAATATCAGAATTATTTTTTAAGAACTTATCAATTATGTTCAGAATACTTTCTGCTTCAGTCCTTGCTTCAGCTAGCATTCGCATTTTTATATCTGACTTTGCATTTTTCAGTCCTGCAAATATCATATTCTCAACTTCTTCATCAGTAAGACCATACTTTGGCTTAACTTCAATAGATTGTTCCTTGCCTGTTCTTTCATCAATGGCAGTTACTTTTAAGATGCCATCAGTATCAATCATAAATTTAACTTCTATCTTAGGCATTCCTGCAGGCTGAGGAGTAATATTCTTTAGAGTAAATTTTGACAGCATGCGATTATCCTTTACGAATTCTCTTTCACCCTGATAAACATTGACAACTACACCAGTCTGATTATCCATGTAAGTTGTATATTTTTCTGAAGCGCTTGAAGGAATTGTAGTATTCCTGGGAATAAGCACGCTCATAACTCCTCCAATTGTTTCAATACCAAGTGAAAGCGGAGCTACGTCTAACAAAAGAATGTCAGTTCTGTTCCCTGCTAAAATATCAGCCTGTACAGCAGCGCCAAGAGCAACAACTTCATCCGGATCAATATCATTGAAAGGCTTTTTATTAAAAACATTTTCCACTGTTTTATATACCAAGGGAACTCTTGTTGAACCGCCAACAAGTACAACTGTATCAATTTTATCTAAACTGACATTCGAATCCTTTATTGCTTTAAGGCAGGCATCTTCAGTTCTTTTAATGATCGGAGCGATCATTGATTCAAACATAACTATTGTAATAGTTAGATCAACTTCCTTCTTGGAATCGTGGAGAGTTATTTTTTTTGCAAATGTCTCATTATTAGTTAGAAATATTTTCGCTTGTTCCGCAAACGTTCGAAGCTGACTAATTTCCTTTTTAGTCAGATCTGTTTTATCAGGAGACTGAATATTTTTAATAAAATAATTCATTATTTCCCTGTCAAAATCATCGCCGCCAAGATATGTATCACCATGCGTTGCGAGAACTTCAAATATACCGTCCTTAAGCTTTAAGATCGAAATATCAAAAGTTCCGCCACCAAGATCATAAACTGCAATTATTTTTTCTTCCGAGCCGGAAGTATTTCTATCAAGTCCGTATGCAAGAGCTGCTGCAGTTGGCTCGTTAATAATTCTTAGAACGTTCAGTCCTGCTATTTTACCTGCATCCTTTGTTGCCTGTCTTTGAGCATCATTGAAATATGCCGGTACAGTTATTACGCATTTTGTAATGTCCTGCTTTAAAAAATTTTCAGCACGCTTTTTCAGATCACTTAAAATGTATGAAGATAGTTCGATAGGTGAAATATCTTTACCCGTTAGTCTCAGCCTGACAAGTCCTTCTTTATATTTATCACTGATATTATATGAAAGCAAATGTGAATCGACCCTAACATCCTCATATGATTTGCCCATAAGTCTTTTAACTGAATATATAGTATTCTCATTTTCAGTTATAAGATGCTCTTTTGCTTTTTCACCTATTACAATATTGTCTTTTTCATCTATATAAATAACGGAAGGAACCAGCATGGAACCGTCTTCGCCTGGAATGATCTTTGGAGATCCGTTTTCAGTATAAGCTACGAGGGAATTAGTAGTGCCGAGGTCAATTCCGACAATAATATCCTTTTTAGTCTTTAAATTTTTTACTGCGCTTAGATCTATTTGCAATTCGAGTGGCTTTAAAATTTATTTAGTGGCGTATTCTCTCTGCACCGAATATCTCGCTGTCAATTGTTCGTATCAGTGTATTAATGTAATTTCTTTTATGAAGCTCTGCTTTCAGCTTTCTTAGTATATTTTCTTTATCTGACACTCCTGAATCATATTCAGAAAAGATCCTGCTTATTTCTGATTTAAGATCATCCAGCTTTTTGCTTAATGAATCTTTTATTTCTTTCAACTCTAAGGTTATTTTCTTTTTACCTTCTTCATCTGCAGAATGATGATCTTCTATCTTCTCCTGCATTTCCATTACTTCTTCAAGCAAATCGTTATGAACGATATTCGATTTTTCGCCTGCAACCTGTGGAGCATCAGTTTCAAGAACATAACCTGCTCTTGTCATAGGATCTTTCAGTACATTATAGGCTTTGTTGATAATGCTGGATTCATCGAGAGCTTTTTTGTATTTATCATCGCCTTTGCTTAAAAAAAGATCAGGATGATTTTTCCTGCTTAGGTCATAGTAAATTTTCTCAAGGCTTGCTGTATCAATGTTCAGCTTTTTTTCTATTCCAAGCACATCAAAATATGATCTCATGTATTTCTAATTACAATAAAAAAAGAGCAGCAGACTGTTAGAAAAACAGAATTGAAGCTCTTTTGTTTTAGATTCTAAAATTAAATTCAAAAATTAATTATACTCCGAATGAGCTTCCGCAGCCGCAAGTCCTTTTTGCATTAGGATTATTAAATGTAAATCCCTTGCCGTTCAAGCCGTCTGTATAGTCAAGTTCAGTTCCTGAAAGATATAAATAACTTTTCATGTCTATTATTATTCTAACACCATCCTTCCCGATCTCATTATCTCCGGGTCTCTCTTCAGTATCAAAACCTAAAGTATAAGTTAATCCGGAACATCCTCCGCCTTTAATTCCTACTCTTAGAAAATAGTCAGCAGGGATCTCATTCTCTTTCATTATTTTCTTGATCTCTGTTAAAGCCTTATCAGTAATGTTAATATCTTCGCTTACTCCGGCTTCAAATTCCTTGATTTCTGTTTCTGCCATATTGTTATAAAATATTTTTATTTATGAATTAACTATTTCTGCTTCTTTGCCTTTAAGTGCTTCTTGCTTTTTTTTGTAATCAGCTATAGCCATCTTGATCGCATCTTCTGCAAGTACAGAACAGTGGATCTTTACAGGAGGTAGCTCAAGCTCAGCAACTATCTCTGTATTCTTGATCTGATCTGCCTGGTCAATTGTTTTTCCTTTAAGCCACTCTGTTGCAAGTGAAGAAGAAGCTATAGCACTTCCGCATCCGTAAGTCTTGAATTTTGCATCTTCAATACCTCCGGCTGCACTTACTTTTATCTGAAGCTTCATAACGTCACCGCACTCAGGAGCTCCTACAAGTCCTGAACCTACATTCGGATCATTCTTATCTAATGTACCGACATTCTTAGGATTATTGTAATGCTCGATTACTTTTTCTGAATAAGCCATTTTATTTCTGTTTAAGTTTTATTTTAAAATTGTTTTAATATTAATGAGCTTCCCACTGAACTGATTTCAGATCAATGCCTTCATTGAACATTTCCCATAATGGTGAAAGTTCTCTTAAATGATTTACCACTTCAATTGTTTTATCGATAGCAAATTCTACTTCTTCGTCTGTTGAAAATCTTCCCAGACCATATCTTATTGAAGAGTGAGCTAACTCATCACCTCTTCCTAAAGCTTTAAGCACATAAGACGGTTCAAGAGTTGCTGATGTACAGGCGCTTCCTGAAGAAACTGCTATATCTTTAATTCCCATCATAAGACCTTCACCTTCAACATATTCAAAACTGACATTAACATTATTTGGAAGCCTGCTGACAGGATGTCCGTTCAGATAACTGTATTCAACTTTTGATAAAAAAGTATCGATCATGTGATCTCTCATTTTTATCAATTTTTTTGATTCTTCCGGCATAATTTCCTGGCAGATCTGACAAGCTTTTCCGAAACCAACTATTCCTGGAACATTCAATGTACCGCTTCTCATTCCTCTTTCATGTCCGCCACCGTGCATTTGTTCAGATAATTTTACTCTCGGGCTTTTCTTTCTTACATATAATGCTCCGATACCTTTTGGTCCGTAGATCTTATGTGAAGTAAAGCTCATTAGGTCAATATTCATAGCATTCACATCAACAGGAATTTTTCCAACACCCTGAGTTGCATCAGTATGAAAAAGCACACCTTTTTCTCTGCAGATCTTTCCTATTTCAGCAATTGGCTGAATAGTCCCGATCTCATTGTTAGCCATCATAATAGTTACAAGAATAGTTGTATCCTTGATAGCATTTTTAAGATCATCTAGATTTACCATTCCGAATTCATCAACTTTCAGATATGTTACTTCCTTGCCATGTCTTTCAAGATACTTGCAAGTATCTATGATAGCTTTGTGTTCTGTAGGAAGTGTAATTATATGATTTCCTTTAGGAGCATACATTTCTGCTATTCCAAGCAATGCAAGATTATCTGATTCAGTTGCCCCGGATGTAAAAACTATTTCTTTTGAAGTAGCTCCTATTAAGCTTGAAATTCTTTCTCTTGCTTCATCAACACCTTCTTCAGCTTTCCAGCCGAATTCATGGCTCCTGCTCGCAGCATTGCCGAATACATCTGTAAAGTATGGCATCATTGCCTCTAAAACTTTAGGATCCATAGGAGTAGTAGCGTTATGGTCCAGGTAAATTGGGAATTGCATTAAATTGTCTCCTGTTATATTTTATCTAAAACTTTTTATACAAAATCAGAAATTGTTTTTCTCATAAACAATTCTTCAATATCTTTTTGGATCATTCCTATTGGATCCTTAATTGTGCATTTATCATGCAAAGAGCATGTACATACTGTTTCTCCGTTCTGGCATTCGGTCACAGCAACATTACCTTCAAGAACTGTTACAATATTATATAGGCTGATATCAGATGGAATTTTATTCAGTGCATAGCCGCCATTAATCCCCTGAGTAGAAATCAGGATGTTTTCTTTTTTCAGCTTCTGAAGAATCTTTGCTAATAATTCAAACGGAATATTATACTTTTCAGAGATCTCTTTTGCGGTAACGACTTCTTTTGTGAAAGCAATGTGCTTCAAAGCCATTAGAGCGTATTCAACCTTTTTTGAAAACCTTAACATACAGTCTTTATTAAACAAGACTAATATAGTCGTATTTGAATTTAAAGTAAAGTCTGAAACTGCTCATTATTTCAAAAAAAGAGATGATTTACAATATTATCGAAACTTATAATCAAATAAGAACGGTTATTTATTAAAAAGGGTACTCTTCTTACTATAATTTATGAGACTGTTTTCCGTAGCTGTATTTATAGGAGTGTTTAGCCTGTTTTCTATTGCCGGCTTTGTGTGGAGGATTGATAAGGAATGGTATAATTCTTTGAAAAAGCCAAAGCTTGTACCTCCGGGATTTCTCTTTGCAATAGTCTGGCCGATTTTGTTTATCTTTATTTCTCTTTCAGCAGCATTAATGTATAATTTTCATGGCTTCCATGCTGAAGCAACGCTCTTTTATATAGTTCTCTTACTAAATTTTATTTTCAATCAGGCTTTCAGTTATCTGCAGTTCAAAAAGAAAGATCTCTTTTCCTCAGCTATTGATACTCTTTTAGTATCATTTTCATCTCTTGTTTTAATTTATATCGCTTATCCCCTTGAAATGACATCATCTCTTCTTTTGATACCATATTTCTTATGGTCATGTTTTGCTACTTACCTTGCATTCTCTGTATATAGCTTGAATAAATAACATTCATACAACATTTTTGCTATAGGATCGTAATTAAATTATACATCATTCAAAAACAAATTTCCAAATTTTAACAATATGAAAAATCTTTTAACATTAATTCTTTTAATTTTATTTGTAAGTTCATCTTATGTTACTCAATCGGGAGAAAAAATATTAAGGCTTGAGGTCATTGTTCCTGAGTCACGTGAAAAAGTCTGGGAGTATTTTTCAAAAGAGGATAAATTAAAAAAATGGATAGCTCCGGTTGTATTTATAAATTTAAAAAACGGCGGCTATATTTTAACAAATTATGATTCAACAAAATCATATGATGATCCTTCGTCTATAAAGCTTGGGATAATAAATTATCTAGAAAATGAAATGATGACTTTTAAAGTTAATCTGAATGAAGCTTTGCCGGAATCAGTAAGAAAGCAGGATCAGAACCTTCAGGAGATCATTCAGCTTAAAGATGCAGGGAAAAATAAAACCAGAATAATATCTTCAATGATCGGCTGGGGCGACAGTGAAGACTGGAATAAAACATATAAATTTTTTGAAGCAGGAAATATCTGGACTTATGAACAATTGTTAAAATTATTTTAATCCGGTTCTATAATAAATGTTTTACTAAGCCGCTGTGTTGCTTTAACAGCGGCTTTTTCTATTTTTCATTTTTATTCATTTAAGATTTTTACAAATTAAAATTAAGATGAAGAGCCTTCCTGTAAATGAGCGTATCACTCTCAAGCCACTTTCAATGGAAATGTCCGGAGAGATAAGCAAATTTATAGTTCAAAATTATGACCAGTTATCACCGTGGTTCGAATGGCTAAATCCGGATTATTCAGAAACAGATACCATTGATTTTATTTCGCGTTCAATAAGTAAGGATCCGATCATTTCAGGTTTTAATTTTGCAATAATTGTTGAAGGGAATTATGCCGGTACGGTCGGTAATCATGGTATAAGTCAAATGCATAACAGTTCAAGCCTAGGATATTATTTAGGGAAAGAATACGAAGGAAAAGGAATAATGCTGAATTCTGTCAGAGCTGTAATTCATTATCTGTATGGTGAACTTAAGATCGAGCGTCTGGAAATTAGATGCAATATTGATAACTTAAGAAGCAGAGCTATTCCCGAAAAACTTGGATTTAAATTAGAGGGTAATTTTAGAAATGCAGAAATGGTAAAAGGAGTTTACAGAGATTGGGCAGTTTATGGGATGATATCAGATGATTTTAAAAAGAATCGCGAGACATTATTGAAAGTCGATAAATAGTTATAAAGTTTAATACACATATCGGCGTATTACGGGATCTCCGACAGAAGCATTCGGATATAAAATAAAAATATTTAACCATTCAAAAGTTTATTCTTCTGTTGGATAAATTCCTCCGGTGTTAAAATTCCCTTTTTCATTAGTTCGTGAAGCTTTTCTAATTCATCTGAGACTGAAATCCCTGAATGGCTTTTACTGTTACTTCCAATTCCATTTGCGATGTTTCCACGGTTAATTGCATTTGCAAGTTCTTCAGCTTGCTGCTTAATCTGATCTTTTTTGTAATCTTCCTGTATAGTAGTTATCGTGTCTTTTAAAAGTTTTGGATTCATAACATCATGATATAACGTTTCCCCAATTTCGGCAGCGGTTTGAATTTCAACATCTCCATAGTGAAATATTCGTCCCCAAAAGCTTTGGTTATATGAAACATTATTAATTTTATCTATCGGGCTTTCTTTTGAATTCTTTGAGAACACTCCTTTTTCATCAATAACTCTAAGATTGGTAACAGCCCAGAGATCTGATTGCCTGTCCATTACTTTATATAAAAAATATATAAGAGGAATTATCGGCAGAAAATATCCAAAGCTATATCCGCTTGAAATTATTGCAATACTGATTCCAAGAATGAATGCAAACAAGGCTGCAGATGGAATTAGCAATTTCCAATGCCTCCTTGTTATCAACTCCAGATGCTCGTTATTTTTTAAGGAAGTATTCATGTCATATCATAATGATGTTTTGAATCAAGCTTTAAACCAAAAAATAAACCTGTTAGACCTATAAGCATGCAGATCCCGCCCCATAAAAATATATTATATCCCATCAGGCTTATGAGTCTGTAAGAAACTGTGAATATAAAAAGAGTAACTCCGGTTATCTCCCATACAAAGTTTGACCTGCTTCGGTTATAGAGCTCTGAGTTAGTTTTATTAACGGATATATTAAATAATATTTTTAATTTATCGGCATCCCACAAGATCAGCATTATGTTTGCAAGCAGCATTAGCCCTGTAATGAAAGGTGTACCTGTAAACCCATAAGATATTGTAATAACAAAAATGTTTAAAATAATGGGTAGAAAAAGTATTGCCCCTATAGTGGCATATCTTTGAGTCATCAGAAAGAACGCAGCAAAAAGCTGAGACCAGCCGAGAAATCGCCAGTACAATCCGGATTGATACAATGTTTCAAATAAATGTGCCGGAGTATTGTAAGGAGCTGCAACTCCATCCATAGTTGTAAATCTTAAACCTGATATTTTTACCAGACTTGCAAAAACAAACGCTGCACCAATAAGATATCTCGAATAAATAATAAATATTCTTAGAAATCGTTTTCTTTTTAATGATGTAAGCAGGCTCATAAAGTTTGTTATAGCTTACATACGAAATTTAATCAAGAGAGTTATTACAAATTCCACTTAACATCTTACAGTCTTCTTCTTCTTGGAATATCCTCTAGCTATAACTTTATCGATATAATCTACAGCTGATGGGATCTTGCAAGCAGTGCCTTTCATATCTACTTCAACTTTACCAAGTTTCTTCCCTATCTCTTTGGCTTTTGCAGATAGCTGTGGTATATAACAGCCTACTGAAATAATAAAACCATTCATTGTATATTTAACTCTGTTCTCTGCTGCATTGATATCTTTTACGACTTTTTCCATCAGCTTTTCAATTGCCTTAAGGTCAAGCTTTTCGTTGTCTGTAAGTGCAATATAGTTAGAAAAAGTTGACCATCCGGAAGAGGCTATATTTTCTTTTTTTGATTTTATCCATTCGTTTGAAAGCTCCCATGCGAAATTACTTTCGGCTGCAATCCAGGCAACTGTGTACTCACTTATTCCATATGTTCTTGAATTTGCTGCCCATTCATTCAGATCTTTTTTTGTCATTTTTGATTCATCGGCAATTAGTCCTGCCATGTACATTGCATCGTAAACTCCGGTGTTAAAAAGCTCTAATGATAATTTGTAATCCTTTTTTATTTTCTTAACCGTATTCTTCATATCAGAAATTTTCACACCATAAGTGGTACTATCAGCTCCATGAGCCATAAGTACTTTTTTGATGGCTTCTGAGCCATAGCTTTTAAGTTCTTTTAAAACTTCGTCTTTAGTTATTACAATAGAATAAATTTAAGAAACAGGATTTAACATATCAGCCTTCATATTTTCTTTGATGAATTTCCAGATCTCCTTCTTTCCTTTTTTAGTGAGAGCTGAGCTTTCTATCATAACCGGAAGCTCATCCCAGTATTGTAAAAGTTCATCTTTGAACATCTGAATATTTTTATTTGTAAGAGATTCCTTTTCTTTATCCGTTTTAGTAAAAACAATTACAATTGGCAACCCTTCTTCACCGCATTTATTAACAAATTCTATATCAATCTTTTGCGGTGTGATGCGTGAATCAATAAGAACAAATAAATACATAAGATTTCTTCTTTGCATAAGATACTGCCAGAGATTTTTCTCCCATGATTCTCTCATGTCCTTAGATCTTTTTGCATATCCGTAACCGGGAAGGTCAACGAAGTAAACATTATCGACTAAAAAATGATTTATAGTAATGGTCTTTCCCGGAGTTGAAGATATCTTAGCGAGACCATTCCTTGCAGTAAGCATATTTATAAGAGATGACTTACCTACATTCGATCTTCCGATAAAGGCAAACTCAGGATACTTCTCTTCGGGACATTGTGAAAGTTTTTCAGAACTTTTTATGTACTCAGCATTCATAATTAAACATATAAAATATATGCATTTAAAGAACAATATTTAAATACACGGGAATTTCAGATAAATCTAAATTTAGTTCTTTTCAGAATAAAAATCTAAGGTAATCAGTAAAATTCCTTCGATGAAGAGCTTCTTTGAATCTTATTTATAATTATCCTTATTATTGGGAAATATAATAGACATTTTATTTGTTGTAGTTGTTACAAATTAATTTTAAATATCATTTTATGAAAAGTATTCTTATTTCTGCAGCATTAATTTTAACATTAAACATTTCATCTGCATTTTCACAAACAAAAACAACTGTTGCATCAAATGCAGCAGATGTTATGCCACTGAGAACCGGAGAATCAATTCCATCACTTTCTTTAAAGAATATAAACGGTGACGATACAGACCTTACAGCCGTAATAAGTCAAAAACCCACTGTGTTGATCTTTTACAGAGGCGGTTGGTGTCCATATTGCAATTTACAATTAAGCGGTTTGCAGAAAATAGAATCAGATTTAACTGCACTTGGTTACCAGATCATCGCGATAAGCGCAGATAAGCCGGAAAAGATCAAGGAGACAATTTCAAAAGATATTCTCACCTATACAATTTTATCAGATAACAATTCTGCTGCTTCAACTGCTTTCGGTTTAGCGTTTAAAGTTGATGACAATACAGTAGAAAAGTATAAAGGATATAAAATAGATCTTGAAGAAGCTTCCGGAAACAATAATCATATTTTACCTGTTCCGGCAGTATATCTAATAGATACAAAAGGAAATATAAAATTTGATTATTTTAATCCTGATTATAAAACAAGATTGGATGCAGCAGAACTTTTGAAAGCTGCTAATGAATCGGTAAAATAATTGTCAATTAAAATTAAGTAAAAAAAAGTGAAGCTCTTCAAATGGCTTCACTTTTTTTATTTAAGATTATTTAAAATCGGATCTTATATTCAAGTGCAGCTACAAACTTTCTTGTAAGGCCATCCGGTCTTACAGATCTTGATTTCAGAGGTGCGCCAAAACTTAGTTCAATCAAATTTTTAGGATCTATAATGTAATCAAGAAATATATTGCCATTTAAAGTTACTCCACTTGAACCGATAATGGAAGATTCAACCCCTGCATTATTTGTATATTTATCGTCTGCCAGGTGAAAAATCGGCAAGATACCCGGAATAATTTCTAATTTATTTTTAATTGCAGTGAATTTATATGATAAGCGTAAGAGAATATCTCCGCTGCGTTTGTAATTATTCGTTGTAGGAAAATTTTGTGCTTCAGAATTAGTTGGATATAGATTGGAAATAAATTTATTGCTGTTTTGTGCCAAGGGCTGTTGGAATGCTGCGACAAATTGAAACTCACGGATCGAATAATTTACACCTGCAATAATATCAGTTGTGCCAAGACTTGTTTGATAAGCCATAGGAAGTGATAAATTATTTAATTCAGTATTGCCATCATTGAATGGAATTTTTAACCCCAATGTAAGTCCGGCTTGCGAGCTTACTGCATAATTTGTACTGATAAAAATATCCGAAAGACCGCTTGTTTTTCCCAGATCACCATTAACTGATGAAAAAATAAGTTTGCCTGAAATGTTCCATGAAGGACTGATTACTCTCGTATAATCTATGTATGGGCTAACAATTTTCAAGCTATACTCACCTTTACCATAAGATATCCCCGCGTTGAGATAATTTTTGGATGTTGGATTTTTATCATCCAATGGTTTTAGCGAGTGAATAGTGCAGAAACCGGCATCACTGCACCCCTGCCCAAATACAGTTTCAGATCTAACCAGTAAAATACTGAGCAAACACATTAATACAAAAAAATGATTTTTCTTCATTTGATAATTAGGATTATTTAATTAATGGATTAGTAATAACTTGAACAAAGAAATACTTCATTTAATTCATAGCAATAATATAAAAATCTCACTGATATTTAATTCATAAAAACATCATATTTGTTTTTCTTTAAAATACAATTAATAATTATGCCTTTAGTTAAACCTTTACCGGCTGATTACGACAATGAAGTAAAGCAGCTTGCAGATTTTTTTAATGAAACTTTGGGGTTTTGCCCTAACAGTGTTCTTACAATGCAGATAAGACCCCGAATTGCAAAAGCATTCATTGAGCTGAACATGGCTGTTATGGAGAACAAAGGAAAAGTTACAAGCGAACTGAAAAGGCTTGTAGGATATATTTCAAGCTATTCAACCGGCTGCCAGTATTGCCAGGCTCATACAATAAGAGCTGCAGAACGATATGGATCAACAGATGATAGACTTGAAAATATCTGGGAGTACAAAACACATAATTCTTTTAATGAAGGTGAAAGAGCTGCTTTAGATTTTGCAATTGCAGCATCTCATGTACCAAACGCTGTTTCCGAAGAGATATCAGAAAATTTAAAAAAATTCTGGAACGATGGAGAAATAGTAGAGATATTAGGAGTTATTGCATTATTTGGATTTTTAAACCGATGGAATGATTCAATGGGAACGCAGATCGAGCCGGGAGCAATTGAATCAGGCGAAAAATATCTCAATAAAAAAGGTTGGACCGGAGGCAAGCATTTAAAAAGTATTTAAATTCACATTTCCATTTTTAATAAAAAAAAAGCCCTGTAATTTTTTATAATTACAGGGCTTTTGCGGTCCCAACGGGATTCGAACCCGTATTTTCACTGTGAAAGAGTGACGACCTAACCCTTAGTCGATGGGACCGTATTAAAATCATACAGATTATCAATTTACTCAATCTATGAGACTTATTCAATACGATAAGAAGGGTTTTTTCAAGAGTTCAAATTGAATTTAAAGTAAAAGTTAAAATCCATAGCTTAAACTAAATAAATTAAATATGGATCTTAAAAACTGGATAGAAAGTATTTCAAAAACAATAGACGCAAAAGACGGAAAAGCATTTTCAGAATTTATTGCGGAAGACGGCGAGTTTAGGTTCGGTAATGCAGACACTGTAAAAGGAAGACAAGCAATCGCCGATTATGTAAATTACTTTTTCACTATGATAAAAGGATCAGAGCATAAGCTGATCAATGCCTGGAAGAATGATGATAAAGTGATCTGGCAGGGTCAGGTGAAGTATACCCGATTAGATGAAAAGCAGGTTGATGTGAATTTTGTGAATATATTTTATATGGATGGTGAATTGATAAAAGAGTATCTGATATATATTGATAATACACCTTAGTTTGCAGAGTAAAGTAGTAAGGTTTGTTGTTTAGATAAATTTTAGCTATTAAGGTTTAACAAAAAACAAAATAAGGTTAATTTATAATCTTAATGTCATTTGTAGAAAAGTTCTATCTCAACTTATAATTCTATATCTTTCATCTGGCTGTTGGTGACGTTCCGATAAATCGGAACTAAAACACCAACAGCGGCGGAAGCGTTCTGAATTCCAAGAACGCACATAAGCCATTTTGTCTTTACATCATTTCCCATCATTCATTTCAGCAATGTCTTCTCTTAAAGTCTCGCTCATTTCTTTGGCGACTTCTTTCGTAACTTCCTTAATTACTTTTCTGATCTCGTCGTCAGACATATTCATTAATGTGATCGCATTAATTGTCCCTGCTACTGTTCTCACTCTGCTGTCCGGGAAATATCCTGCATAATTATTTCTTAATGGGAGAGTATAATTTTCCTTATTTTCCCAGACGATCTTTGCAGTTTTTCTTTCAACAATTCTTGAACTGGTTCTGATAATCGCATAAACACCTTCAGGTCTTGATGTCAGCTTGAATCTTATAAACTCAGTGTCGACTAAAAAATCCGGCTTATCAGAAATGGAGTCTACCTTATTTACGCTAAAATATGTTACAAGGCTTTTCTTAAATTCTTCACCCATAACATTTGAAATTGTATCTGCAGAAATAACCCGGTTGATCTTTTCCTTTACTTCCGACTCTGAAAAAATGGATGCAACTGTATTAAGAATTTCTTCTACTACACTTCTGCTGCCAAAAAATTTTCCGTCAAAGCTTATATTGCTTCCGGCAAATTCAGGTGAAGTTGAATTATTAAAAAGAATTGATCTGTTTTTTAAATTGAATTTTGAGAGTTCGTTTGTGTGGCTGCAGCTTTGAAGCACTATTGCAGAAATTGCAAACAGAATAAAAAAAATACAATTTGTAATTTTTCTGTACATAAATATAGTCTTATTTTGAAGGTATGTAGTTTGTACTTACAAAATCCGAATTTGTTTCTTTCTCGTAATAACTATTATAGAGTCCTTTTTGTTATATATAAAAATCAAATAAATCAATGAAACCTTTAACTTTAGGAATAATATTAGTAATCAGCGTTGCTTGCCTGGCATTCACAATTAAGCATTTTGCCAGTCCTTCTACTATTAAGACAAAAAACTCACTAGAATCAAACAACTCTTTAGAGTCAAAAAAATCAATAAAAATGAATCTTAAAGGGGATACTACTTTAAGATCAGATGACCAGTTGAAAAAAGATCTAACCTCGTTACAATATCATGTAACCAGGGAACAAGGAACAGAGACTCCATTTAAAAATGAATATTGGGATAATCACAAAGACGGTATTTACAATTGTATTGTTTGCGGAGAGCCCTTGTTTAAATCAAGCACCAAGTTTGAATCCGGAACAGGATGGCCGAGCTTTTACGAGCCATATGCTCAAAGCAAAGTAAATACTAATAAGGATAAATCTCTTTCCATGGAAAGAGATGAAGTTACCTGCACACGATGTGGTTCTCATCTTGGTCACGTATTTGATGATGGTCCTCAGCCAACGGGCTTAAGATATTGCATTAATTCTGCATCTTTGAAGTTTGAAGAGAAGAAATAATAATTAAAGCGATTTCATGCTAAGCTCGCTAAGGCGAAAAGGCGCAAATCATTTATGATATGTATAAAAAAAGTTTACAAAATATTACTTTGTAAACTTTTTTTATTAGTGTGAATTTATACTTCCTTTTTAATTACCCCTTAAAGAAATAAATTAATCTGTCCACTTCTAATTAAATCAATTTATTGCAAAGCACAAAGCTAATAAATATATTAAGAACACTGAAGCCCCTGGAAATAAAAAGGTTCGGTGAATTTGTAAATTCCCCATATTTCAATACTAACTCCCGGTTAATAAGTCTGTACAACGAGATCAGAAAATTCTATCCTGAATTTCAGGATAAAGAATTTACAAAAGAATTTCTATTCAGCAAGCTTTTTCCTAAAGAAAAATACAAAGATGAAACGATAAGAAATTATCTATCTGATCTGACAGAGCTAGGAGAAGAATTTCTTTCTATTACAAATATTCAAAGAGACAGATTTACATATACCAAACATCTTTTGATGGAGCTGAATATCCGTGAGCTTGACCGTCATTTCGAAAAGAACATGAAAGTTGCAATAGCCTCTCTTGAAAAAAGATCAATTAAAGATGATACGTTTTATCATGACAAATTCGTACTGGAGTCGGAAATAAATCTATTCAATGAAATACGTGGAAAATTCAGTTTGTTCGAGCATCAGAAGCAGCAGGATTTTTTATTAAAGTTCTTTATAATAAAGCTGCTTAAGATACACTGTTATATGTTAAACCATAATATTTATATTTCGGATGAAACATATAATCTGATATACCTTGAGGAGCTCCTGGATCACCTGAAAAAAACTTCTTATAAAGATCTTCCGATCCTTGAAATATATTATCTAAAACTGCTTCTATACATAACACAATCGGAAGATAATTTTCATAAGCTTAAAAAGCTTTTTCTGGCAAATGTAAGCCTTCTTGGAAAGGAAGAACAGCATAATACATTTGTTACTCTGACTAACTACTGTACAAGAAAAGTTCAGGAAGGAAACAGGTCGTTTTATAAAGATAATTTTGAGCTGAGAAAGCTGATGATAACCGGTGATTATTATCTAAGGAACCGGATAGATACTACTATGTATAAAAATGCAGTTAAATCTGCAATGAGAGTAAAGGAATTTGACTGGGCTGATAAATTTGCTGATGACTTCAAAGAAAAGATAGATCAGGCTTCAAAGCAAAGCGCTTTTTGCTATGTAAAAGCTTTAGTACATTTTTACAGAAAGGATTACAGAACATCCCTTGAGTTTTTATCTAAAACAGGAACTGAAGATTTTAGTAACAAAATTGAAATAAAGAATCTGTCTTTAAAGATATATTATGAAACCAATGAAATTGATCCTCTCTATTCATTGATTGATAGTTACCGGCATTTCCTCAACAATAATGAATTTGAAAAAGAGCTGCACAAGATTAGGAATTTGAATTTTCTTAAGTTTGTACACTCGCTGATAAAACTTAAAGAAAATCCTGATGATTATCTTATTGTTACTATGAAAAAAGAAATTGAACAGGCAAACCCTATTATTGAGAAAGACTGGCTATTGGAGAAGATAGAAGAGATGAAGGTTAAGTGAAATGTTACGTTCCCAATCAAGAGATCGGGAACGAAATTTTTTAATGCGATTTTTTTTAAGAGAATGAAACTATAAAGTCATTCGGATCTGCAGCATTGTATTTAATGCTTATCGTATCCCCTATTCTTGGCACAGCTATCTTTGAAACCATCACATCACCTTTAGACTGAAATTCATTTCCATACATTGGTACTACACTTAATCCTAAGGTTACTATAGGGTTATAATTAACCATTTTACCGGTATCAGCTATACTCAGAACTTTTGCTGTACCTGATAAGCCTGTTAAAGTAAGGTTACTCATATCCATTGCTTTTTTTGCAGTGTTCAATCCATCATTCATTTTATCAGTGAAATCTTTTCCCATAAAAGTTTTAGTCATAAATCCCATTGCTCCTTTATTCAGGACTTTATCTGCTTTATCCAAAGCTTTTTTAGGATCATCCTGCATTTCTTTGATCTGCTTGTTTATTCCGAACATTTTTTATTCTCCTTTTAGTTTTTTAAATTAAGCAAAACTCTGCGTTACAATAATCAATAAAAGAATTAAGGCAATTATAATATATTTTATCATAATAAGTTTTTTGAAGTTTTTTTATT